>CAYZMW010000121.1:0-9899 GCA_964479645.1 uncultured Melioribacter sp.
TGTTGATTACAGTGTTCTGTCCGTTTTCTTCTCTGTAGAGTTTTCCGCCCCAGGTGCCGTAGAGCGCTCTGCCGTTGTTGTCGTATGCCATTGTCCAGATTAATTCGCTACCGACTTGATTTACCAATTCCCATTGAGGATCGTTTCCGTTACCGCCGCCGTTGCCGCCGCCACCGTTGTTATTATTGCCTATTGACAAGACAACGCTGTCATAGTCATCTTCGTTCGGGTCACCGTTTCCGGGAGTGGAATCGGGGTCGTTCGTGTTCGATGCGGAAATTTCGGCGACGTTGACAATCGTAGCGGAACAAGGAATATTTCCGACGAAAGAATGATTGTTAAACTGTCCGATGTTGCTTTGTCCTGTAGCGCCGAGGGATTTTGCAATCATTTGTCCGTTTTGAACGCCGCTAATGAAATTAACGTCGGCGTACGGCGCTAAGATTGTTCCGCGTACATCAATGCCTTGAATAGTAAGCGTTTGCGCTTCGCCGAAGTTGTAAAGCACGTTGCTGACGTCGGTTCCCGAAACGGTCAGTCCGCCCGTCCAACTTACGTTTTGTCCCGTAATGTTAACAAGAACAACCGCGCCGTTCGGGACGTTGATTTGCATATTGTTCGCTTGCGACAAATCCGCTCCGTCAACTTCAAACACGTTCAAAAGCGGGTCGTTTCCGCTTAATGTCAATCCGCCCCATTGAAACGTGGTGGTTCCGTTAACCGTTTCAGCAAAAAGTTGTGCGGAAAGATTTCTCAAATAAACTTCAGCCGCCGCGAAATCTATCGGATTATCCAATCTGAGAGTACCGTCCGTAATGCTTACGGTGGAGACGGGCAAATTGGTTGTTCCGCCGTAAACGACGTTACCGTGATAAACGGCGCCGCTTGTAAATTGCAGGTCGCCGCCTACAATCAGAACGTCTTGATTGCTACCCGTGAGCATATTGCCGATGCTGTAATTCGAAAAAGTTGCGTTTCCGCCAACGGCGACTTTGCCTTCGGTATCCGAAGAAGGTTGAACCATATCTTCAAATACGAACACGTTGTATCCCGTAGCGGGTCCCAAATCGAAACTTGTGTTGTTGCAAGTGTTTATATCAACCGTTGCACGTAACGTCAACGTTGCGGTTCCGTTGGCAACGATAGAACCGACCGTCCAGATTCCCGTTTGCGAATCATACGTTCCTTGCGAAGGCATGTCGCTTGTGTAAGTCAAGCCGGAAGGTAAGATATCCGAAACTTGTACGCCTTGAGCGGTTGAAGGACCGCCGTTCGTTACGGTAATTGTAAATTCGACGACATCGCCGTCTTGAGGATTAGTGTTATCAACCGTTTTTTCCAAACTCAAATCCGCAAGATTTATATGAACAAGTCCGGCGTCCAAACTGTTATTCACGTCGCCGCCGTTCAATGTGAAGCAAGGAGTTCTGCCCGTGTTCACATCGGCATCGGAATCCGCTTCGTCGTCATTACCTTGGTCGGCTTGGGTAAATTGATAGCCGTTCGGCAAGGTGAATTCCACATAATAATCGCCTTGTGCCACATTATTGAAATGATAAATACCGTTTACATCCGTGGTGGTTGCCGCAACCAAATTTCCGTTGCAATCATAAAGTTTTACCGATACGCCCGCCGCACCGTTTTCACCGTTATCCTGAATTCCGTTTTCATTCGTATCGAACCAAACTCTATCGCCGATTGAACCGGTGGTGGGAACAACGACGGTCAAACCTGCATCTCTTGTCAAATCGTTTTGTCCCGCCGCAAGAGGTTCGCACGATGTTTTACCCGTGGTTACGTCGGCATCGGAATCTTTCGTATCGTCATTGCCTTGATTCTGTTGCGTAAACGCATAACCGTTCGGCAAAACGAATTGAACGTAATAACTGCCCGCGGTCAAACCGCTGAATAAATAAACGCCGTTTGCGTTTGTTGTTGTGGTATTTATCAAATTATCATTGCAATCGAAAAGTTTCACGGTTACGTTCGGCATTCCGTTTTCACCGTTATCTTGAATACCGTTGCCGTTATCGTCCAACCAAACTTTATCGCCGATTGAACCGAGACAAGCAACGTTCGTTGTCCATGAATCGGTCATTTCCACATTCGGTTTGTACGAACCGTCCGGCATCTTCGGATGTCCTTCCACTCTTGCGGTGTTCGTCAATTGCCCGCAATCGTTTTGCGTCGTCGTGTATTGTTTGTCGAATTCCACGATTTCGCCCGGTTGAACAACCGCGCTCCAAATTTCGTGATTTCCGTTCGGATTAATCAACGGGTCAAAAACATGGCAACCGCCGTGGAGCACCAAATCGCCCGTATTCTCAACGCGGAAATGATAAGTAATCACGTCGCCTGCGTTGACGTTTTGTGGTCCCGTTTTTTCAAGTGTTACAGCCGCATGGAAAAATCCGAAATCCACCGTCATATTGTCGGCTGTCAAATTCACGCTTGCTTCGTGCGTATTTTCGTCTCCGTCGCTATCCACTGCATCGTCGTTTCCGATATTCTGATACGTTGCATACCAAACGTCATTGGAAGAAGGCGCGAAAACTCCGCCCGCTTGGAAATTCGCGTCGGCGATTTTAACAATATAATTTCCCGCGTCAATATTATTAAAATGATAATTACCGTTCGCGTCGGTGGTTGTTGTAGCGATTACTTGCCCGTTATTACCGCGCAATTCCACTATCACGTTGGCAATTCCGTTTTCGCCTTGGTCTTGAATTCCGTTAACATTCGAATCGTGCCAAACTTTATCGCCCAAATTATATTTGCAATTTACGTTCGTTGTCCACGAATCGGTCATTTCCACATTCGGTTTGTACGAACCGTCCGGCATCTTCGGATGTCCTTCCACTCTTGCGGTGTTCGTCAATTGCCCGCAATCGTTTTGCGTCGTCGTGTATTGTCTGTCGAATTCCACGATTTCACCCGGTTGAACAACCGCGCTCCAAATTTCGTGATTTCCGTTCGGATTAATCAACGGGTCAAAAACATGGCAACCGCCGTGAAGCACCAAATCGCCCGTATTCTCAACGCGGAAATGATAAGTAATCACGTCGCCTGCGTTGACGTTTTGCGGTCCCGTTTTTTCCAGTGTTACAGCCGCATGGAAAAGTCCGAAATCAATATTTACATTATCACAAGCCAAATTTACACATGCGTAGTGGTCGTTTTCGTCTCCGTCGCTATCCACTGCGTCATTCGAACCTTCGTCCTTATATGTCATATACCAAACGTCATTGGAAGAAGGCGCTAAAACTCCGCCCGCCTGAAAATTTTCGTCCGCGACTTTCACTCCGTATTGTCCGGAAGCCAAATTGTTAAATTCATAATGTCCGTTATTATCGGTTACCGTTGTTGCCACTATCGAATTATTAAAACAAAGTTGCATCACAACTCCGGCAATTCCTTCTTCTCCCGCATCCTGAATACCGTTTACGTTCGCGTCGTGCCAAACGAAATCTCCTATGGACAAAGAACTTTTTGTTCCGTCCGGTTCGAATGCGGGTAAGTTCTTACTACAATTAAAACCCGCATTTCCTTCTTGAGCGTAAACAACATTCACCATAAAAAGGAACATTACAATTATAATTGCAAACAATTGTAAAGATATTTTTTTCATTTTTGTGTACTCCCATATGTGTTTAATAAAAACTTCCCCGTACATTTTCAACATACGTGCCATTTTTAAAAACGTTTAATAGAAGACATTTTGCCGCTTTTTAATTTTCCGCGTTTTTCGAGAATGTTTCATTCGGAGAAAAAATTTTATTTTTTTATCATAATGAAACATCCGCCCGTTTTTCAAAGGCTTGTAATTTTAGGGAATACTGGTTAACTTGTTATTTCAAAATAAATTAGATATGGAAATATGAAAAATTTCAATCCGCTTGTTATATTACCGATACTAATATCATTCGTTTTTCTTTCTTCGTGTTCGCTGACAAGTCCCGGCGAAGACAATTTGAACGTTGAAACGGAATTTTCCAATCCGCACCCCGAGAACCACGCTTCAAATCAACCTGTTGTCGTTACTTTAGAATGGGACGCTTCGGGTTTTGAAAAATACGACGTTTACTTTTCTAAAATTTCACCGCCCGATATTGCAATCGCAAAAAATTTAACGACCAATTCTTACGTAAAAAGCGGTCTTTCGTACAGCACGCATTATTTTTGGCGCGTGCGCGGATATAAAAGCGACGGTTCTTGGGTCGAAAGCCCCATTTGGGATTTTACCACACGTTCTTTCGGCGCGAGAAGCGGGGAAGGCGCTTTGTTCATTCCGTACGACGACGAAACGGAAGCGCCGAATTTCGTGAAAACGCTTTTCGAAGTAATAGACAACGAAGGTTATCCCGTTTCCGATTTAACATTGCAAGATTTGGAAATTTACGACGACGGCGAACTTATTTCTCCAAGCGAATCGTTTCTTTTGCTTGAACAATATCTGCAAAATAATTACGTCATGAAAGTCGCTCTTGTGCTCGACAACAGCACGAGTTTACGCGACGATTTGGACGAAATAAAAAACGCCGCCAACGATTTCGTCGATAACATTACGGACGCTCATCATAAAATTGCAATTTATAAGTTTTCCGAAACAACGGAATTAGTTCAAGATTTCACTTCCGACGTAAACTTGCTTCACAATGCGATTAATTCTCTTCCAATCGGACAACCTTCCACCGACCTGTACGGCGCGGTAATAACCGGCACTTCCGCCTACGAAGAAAACGTGGACAGGCTCAACTTCGAAACGGGCGCAACCGTGATTTTTACGGACGGAACGGACACGCAAGGCTCGCACACGCTTGAACAAGCGCTCGAAGCGACGCAAGACAAGCGCGTTTACACCGTAGGGCTCGGCGAAGAAATCAATCCCGAAATCTTGCAAGAAATCGGCAACAGCGGATTTTTCTACATTGAAGAGACGAACGAATTAATTAACGTTTTTCAGCAAATCAAAGAAGACATTGAGCGCTATTCGCAATCTTTTTATTGGCTTACTTACGCAAGTCCGAAACGCGGTTCGAACATGCACACGCTTGTAATTATGGCAAAAGATAATCCTATCAATTCATATCTTGAAACGGTTTATTCAAGCGCGGGATTTTTCTCCGCTCCGCAAGGACTTTACTTAAATCCGACGGCATCACAACCCGAAGGGATTACGGAAATTTCTCTTGCGAAAAACACGTCCAAAGTTGTTACGGCTTACTCGTTTTATTATGTTCACCCTTCATACGAATGGACAATTACAAGCGGCGCGGATTTAATCGACATTTCTTATCCGACGTCGGAGAACAATCAAATTAATATCAATGCGGGCGGTACAAAAGGCGACGCGGAAATCTTCGTGGAAGATACCGCGAACAATTTGTCGAAAACTCTAACAGTTCATATAACGGATTAAAAATGAAGATAGTCGGAATTATTCCCGCGCGGTTCGCTTCCACGCGTTTGGTCGGGAAACCCCTTGCCGATATAGGCGGAAAGCCGATGATACAACATACTTACGAAAACGCGAAAAAATCGAAATTAATGCACGAAGTCATTATTGCGGTTGACGATGAGAAAATTTTCGACGTCGTCTCTTCTTTCGGTGCAAAAGCGGTGATGACCGATAAAAATTTTAACAGCGGGTCGGATAGAATCGCCTTTGTCGCCACCAAAATTCCCGATGCGGATATTATTGTGAATATTCAAGGCGATGAACCGTTCATTGACGGCAGAATGATTGACGAAGCGATTGAACCGTTTCTGTTCGACAAGTCGGTGAAAGTGTCAACTCTCGTAAAAAAGATTACCGACATCAAAGAACTCAAATCGCCGTCCGTTCCGAAAGTGGTTTTCGATTACAACAATTACGCGCTTTATTTCTCGCGCTCCGTCATTCCGTTTGTGCGCGACGCGAAATCAACAATCGAAACATTTCATTCGGCGGATTTTTATAAACACATCGGACTTTACGTTTACAAGCGCGAAACCTTGTTACGATTTACGCGCTTAAAACAAACCGATTTGGAAAAAACGGAAAAACTCGAACAACTTCGTTTGCTTGAAAACGGAATAAAAATTAAGGTTGTAGTTACGGAATACGACAGTTTTTCAGTCGATACGCCCGATGACTTGAAGAAAGCGCGAAAATATTACGCAAAACTCGTAAAAGAAAAATCGCGATAAATTTCGTATCTTATTTATTTTCCGAAAATGTTCATAAAAGGAAAGAGGTGAAAATGAGCAAGAAAATCAGAGTTTTAGTTGCAAAAGCGGGACTTGACGGACACGACCGCGGCGCGAAAGTGGTGGCGGCGGCATTGCGCGACGCGGGAATGGAAGTGATTTACACCGGATTGCGCCAAACCCCCGAAATGATTGTGGAAGCGGCGTTGCAAGAAGACGTTGACGCAATCGGCATTAGCATACTTTCGGGCGCGCATATGACGATTTTTCCCGCTGTGTTAAATTTAATGAAAGAGCGCGGAATGGACGACGTTCTTCTTTTCGGCGGCGGAATTATTCCCGACGAAGACGCGGAAAAACTGAACGCAATGGGCGTCGGAAAACTTTTCACGCCCGGAACGTCAACGCAGGAAACCGTGGAATACGTAAAACAATGGGTCGCGGAAAATAGGGGGAAATGATTTTCCCCGTTTTTTAATTATTTAATTAACAATGAAAACTTACCACAAAATAATTTTCGGCAACTCGATGAAAATGAACGAATTGCCGAATGAGAGCGTTCATCTTATTGTTACTTCACCGCCCTATTTTAATGCGCCTTTTGATTACAAGGGATTGTTTAAAAATTATGAACAATATCTCGGCGTTCTTAAACATGTTGCAAAAGAAAGTTTCAGGGTGTTGCAAAACGGACGAATTTTCGCCCTGAATATAGACGACATGCTCGTTGAAGGACAAAAATATCCAATAACCGCCGACGCAATCAAAATTTTTCAGTCCGTTGGTTTCAGATACAGAGATAAAATTATTTGGAAAAAACCCGACGGATATTTAAGAATAAGCAAACGAAGCGGAGTATTGCTTCAAAATCCTTACCCCATGTATTATTATCCCGATAATCTTTTGGAAAGCATCGTTATTTTTCAAAAAGGTAAATTCGATTATCGTTCCGTTTCGAAAGAAATTCGTGAACAGTCGAAAATCGACGTCGATGAATTTCAAAAAAACGGTTGGCACAAAACCATTTGGGAAATGACAAATGTTCTTCCCGGGTCCAAACTTGAAAAAGGCGTTGCGGCTTTCCCCGATGAACTTCCTTACAGATTGATAAAACTTTTTTCTTATGTAGGAGAAACTGTTCTCGACCCGTTTCTCGGAAGCGGAACGACAATGAAAGTTGCAAAAAAATTAAATAGAAATTCCGTCGGATATGAAATTATTAGGGACCTTGAAAAAATAATTATTGAAAAAATCAATTCGGTTAATTCCGAAAATTCCGAAGTCGAAATTATAGAACGTCAAACGGGGAAATATCGATTTGTAACTTTGGATTATATTGAAAAACTGAAAGACAAAAACAGCAAAAAAAGAAGCGGGGCGACACAATGAAAATCACAGCGAAAATTACCGGAATAAAATATTCGCCGAAGTTAATTCCCGAATTGAAAAAGTTTAATTTCGATGATTTCGATATAAACGAATTGCCATCTTATTGTCTTGTCGAATACGAAGATTTTTCTTTCGGCTTGTCAAAATGGGTTTCGCCCAAGCGCACACGTTCTTATCCTTACGAAAGAATTTACAACACACTCGGTTCTTCGAAGAGAATTACCGTAATTCCGATTATTAAAGACGAAGGTAAAAACGGCGACAGAGATTTTATTCAATGGGACACAGTATCACTTATGAGTTTGCTCGATGTTTACGTGATTTTCGCATATTATCATTCGGCGGAAAAGCACTCGACAAAACCGAATAAAATTACAAATCAAGTTCTGGACAATTCTCTTGTAAAGAAAAAAATCGAAGAACTTAAAAATTATCACAGTTCCGCTCTACATTGGAATTTAAGTGAAATCGAAAAATCGTTTCCCGATTTAATTCGAAAAGTAAAATCTTCATACGGAAAAATCGGAAAACGATTAAATGTGAAATTTCATAGCGAAGAAGGGATTGATAAATTTGCCGAACAGTTCATAAACGGAGTTAAATCCTTTATGCAAACTTCGCGAACGAAAGCACGCGAAGCACAGGCGCGCGAAGTTTTAACCGAACAACCGAAAGAAGCGCTTGCCACTTCCACGAAAGCGATAATAACCATTGAGAATTATTTGGGTGGAAAATATTATTTTACAACCGATGAAATAAAAACACAAGGAAATTCGGTCTTTTTAATTGAAGCGAAACATTCTGAAACTTCCTTATTACCGAGCAAAAGCGATATTAAAGACGGTTTGCTAAAAATGATTTTATATTCGAATTTGGAAAATGTAAAAGTTAACGAAAAACCCTTTTCCGTAATACCCGTATTAAAATTAACTTCGTCGAAACTTCAATCTCACATTACGTCCGAAGAAAATGAGCGAAAACTCGAAACTTTTTTCATTAAAAATCGTTTTGATGAAAAAAACAAATCGTTAGTCAAAGATTTATTGGAAGAAGCACAAGAAAACAATTTTCAAATTGTCATAGAACACGCGGAAACAAAGAAATGATTAAAAGCCCGTTAAGATACCCCGGGGGAAAAAGCAGAGCCATAAAATTAATTGCGCCGCTTGTCCCCGATTTTTCGGAATATCGTGAACCTTTCCTTGGTGGCGGTTCGTTATTCGTTTATTTGAAGCAAAAGTATCCGCAAAAAAAATTTTGGATAAATGACATCTACGAAAATCTATTTCTCTTTTGGAAATACGTTCAAGAAAACCCCGATAAGCTTCTTTCGCGAATTAATTTTTATAAAGGAAATTTCAACGACGGAAAACGTCTGTTCGAATATCTGACGGGAAATATAAACGCATTTGACGAAGTCGAAAAAGCCGCGGCGTTTTTTGTTTTTAACAGAATCACTTTTTCGGGCACAACCGAGAGCGGTGGATTTTCGAAAGCGGCGTTCGAAAAACGGTTTACTCCTTCAAGTATTGAACGCGTAAAAGCCCTATCGCAGATTATGGAGAATGTGAAAATTACAAACTCGGATTACCGCGAAGTCGTTGAAGCGAAAGGGGAAAACGTTTTTATTTTTCTCGACCCGCCGTATTTTTCCGCCACAAAATCCGCGCTATACGGCAAGAACGGTGTTTTACATAAAAATTTTGATCACGAAAGATTTGCAAGCGTTCTGAAAAATGTAAAACATAAATGGTTGATAACTTATGATGATAGCGATTACATAAAAGAGTTATTTTCTTTTGCAAATATTAAAACGTGGAAACAAGTTTACGGAATGAGAAACGTTAACGGCAATGGAAATCAGAAAGAAAACGAATTGTTTATTTCAAATTACGATTTTAACGAAATGATTTCTCAACCGTCCTTATTCGACACTAAACAAAATTCGGGAATAAATATTGCGAGTTAAAATTATGAAAAACCTTCTGTTTGTTGCTCTTGCGCTTGTTGCCGCGCTTGCGGTTTCGTGCGGTAAAAAGAACGATAACGTCGTGGTTGTTTACACCACAGTTGACCAAGTTTTTTCCGAACCGATACTTAAAGATTTCGAACGGGAAACGGGCATCAAAGTAAAAGCGGTGTTCGACGCCGAAGAAACGAAATCGACGGGAGTTGTAAACAGAATTATCGCGGAAAAAGATAATCCGCAATGCGACGTTTTTTGGAGCGGCGACCCGGTGCGAACGATTATGCTAAAACAAAAAGGAATTACGCAACCTTACCGTTCGCCTTCGGCGGAAGGAATTCCCGCGGCGTTTATC
>CAYZMW010000122.1:0-5595 GCA_964479645.1 uncultured Melioribacter sp.
ACCGTTGCGGCGGCGTCTTGCAAACTGAAATCGGAGTGGTTGTGAAGGTGAATAAAATCGCTCATATCGTGCAATCCCCGTAAAATTAAAATTTATCGTAAGAGTGTTTTTTCGGTTCCCTGCGGGATTTTCAGAGGTAAAAAAATTGAATTTCCCGCACGGCTAAATTAGTAAAATCGTGACAGAAAAAGGAAATCTTTTTATAATTATTTTTTAACGGCACACGGTGTTCAATAAATTAAGGTTAAGATTGAGAAAAGAAAATTAAAACAAATGTAAAAGCATGCGAAAGCGCGCCTCTTGTGCAATAGAACACGGATAGCACTGATTTTATTGTATTTCCGCTGATTAAAAAATTCTGCGTCTTTGCGAGCGGAACCCCGCATGGCGGGGAAGCGAAGCAATCTGTTGGTCTGTCAGCAAAAGACTAATCGGCACAGTAATTTAACAGATTCCTTCGTCCCGCCAGAGGCGGGACTCGGAAAGACTGTGGTTGTTTGGTTTGAGAGACGTCGCGGCGGATTGTTTCGTCGTCCTCCCGCTTTCTGCGTTAGGTCTCCTCGCAAGGACTGTGTTTATTTGGGTTGCTTCGTCCTTGCCGACTTCGTCGGCGCGTCCTTGCAACGACGTGTAATTCCAACCCTTATTTCACTCTATCATTCAGTTCGACTGCGGCAGAACAACATTCACAATTTTTTCAATCCCGCTCCTGCGGGGCAACATTCAACATTCATAATTAAAAAATTTGTATTCTATCGTGTTTTAATTTAGAATTTATTCGCTCTAACAGACGTAAATTTTATTTTTATAATTGTATTTTTAATTTTCTCATAAAAAATTTTTCGGATATGACAATGAAAGTTTTTAAGATAAACAACGGCGAAAACAAACTTGAAATATTTCTTCCCGATACGACTACGGAAATCGAACTTCCGCTTGTCGGAGCAAAATTGAAAGCGGGTTTCCCTTCCCCCGCCGACGATTACGTGGAAGAACGCCTTGACCTTAACAAATATCTGATTAAAAACCCCGCAAGCACTTTTTTCGCGCGTGTTAGCGGCGATTCGATGATAGGAGCGGGCATTTACGACGGTGATATTTTAATTATAGACCGTTCCGTGCAGCCCCGCGAACAATCCATTCTCGTATGCGCAATAGACGGCGAGTTTACGATAAAGCGAATAAAAAAAATTGACGAAGATACGATTTATTTAATGCCGGACAATCCGGATTTCGAGCCGATTAAAGTATCCCGCGATAACGACCTAATCATATGGGGAACGGTAATTTATTCCGTTCATAAACATTTTTGAGAACGGTTCCGCGAAACAAGACATTAAAATCAAACATTATGAAATTACGCGTGTATATTTTCATCCTTTCATTAAAGCACGAACGCCTTAACTATATTTCCAAATTTTGTGCATCCAGAACCATTGTTCGGGATGTTCGCGTAATTTTTCCTCTATTTTACTCATATAAGTTTGCATAATGCACACGACGTTTTCTTTCCATTTGTCGGAAAATTTTTCGCAACCGATTTCCTCCGCCGTAAGTTCGTACATACCGTTTTCAAGTCTTGTAGCAACCATAAATAGAATGGGCGTTTCGGTTTTAAGCGCAATAACGGCAAGTCCGGTGTGAATCGGAGTATCAATACCGAAAAACTTTATACGTGTTCCGTCTTCCTTTCCTCTTTGGTCGGCAAGTAGCGCAACTATCTTATTGTTCATTGCAATATTCATTAACTCAGGTGAACTTTTTCCGACAGTAACAATTCTATTGCCGAATTTACTACGCACACGCAAGAGCCAATCGGTTATATATTTGTTACGTTGGTTTTTAACCAATACGTGCAACGGCTTGATGTCGTTAACAAGAGCCCCCACGTACAAACCCGCAAGTTCCCAATTGCCGTAATGTCCCGTAAGAAAAATCGCACCGTGCGGACTTTTCGCATAACTTAAAATTTTATCCTTCGTTTCCTTATCGATTTTAATAATGCTCTCGAGCTCTTCTTTTGTTATTTTCGAAGCGTAGAGTAATTCAAGAAATGTTAACGCGGCGTTAACATAATTTTCATACGCAATTTTTTTTATTTCTTTCTCACTCTTTTCAGGAAATGCGCGTCTCAAATTGCCGATAACAACATCTTTCCGTAACGGGACAACGTAAAAGAAGAAAAACGCAAGAGGTTTCGCAACATACTTTATTCTTCGAAATCCGAGTGTACAAACTATTTTTTCAAATAATCGGTAAAAGAAAAATTCTATTTTATTGTTATCAATTTTCAAAACGCTCTAATCCTTTCTCGCCAATTTGAGTCATAAAGTTCACCTCGTTTTGTGGAATGCAACAAAACGTAATCTCCGATTCCTGTTAAATCTCCGAAAACAAAAACAACACCTCCTTCAATGGAATGATAATACCAAAGCTCGTACGGTTTTGAATTCAGAGTGTACGGATAACGATCGATTTCGTCGGGTTCGCCGTAAAGCAAGTAAACGCGTCCTCTGTCGGTTAAATAACCTTCCTTCGTTTTCGTACGGAAACGTTCGTTCACATATTTCAAACGCTTGAAATATTCCTCCATATATTCGTTTCTCGGCGTATCGGGAGTGCGATCGCGACGTTTCCAAAAATCGCTTAAAAACCGTTGTTTTTCTTCCTTGGTTTTAAGATTTTCGTAAAGATTCTTCTCTTTTTTCGTAGCCAAATATTGCACTTCGCGGAAAAGTTTGTCGCATTCACTTGCGCTCAATCCGCCGAATTTGGCGTCCGCTATTGCGGCGGGATTAATTGTCGCTTTTTTCTTGATGCGCGGATTTATAAAATAGAACTTCTTCAGCGTTGAAAAAGCGTACTTGCCGTCCGTATCCGCTATTGAAATTCTTATTAAATATCCGTCCGAAGGGTAATCGTTCATTGCGATTTGTCCGACGCGAGCAAGCGCATTATTTCGCTTCGAAATTATATTTTTCCTCGAATAAAGCGAAATGCCGTCGCCTGAAATCAATTCGGTAAGTACAATTAACGAATCGGAAACGGTTTTATCTATTCCGTAAATTTCATAGTAAAAATAAACAGTCGGTCTAAGATAGGTGAAAACTAATTCGGGATTCGGAACAACTTCGTAGGTGCTTTTATAAAAGGGGGATTCGGTATTATTTGATTTTTCAATTTTATACGCAAGTTCTATGTCGCTTAAAAACGGCTTGTGAACGTCAAAATTACGTGCATATAAACTGTCCTCGATTACACTTTGTTTCGTTGTATCCAACAAATCCACAGCGGTAAATTTCAACGAATATTTTCCGAAAGGAACGTAAATTTTAAACAAGCCGACCGATGATGAAGAAACGGCGTTTGAATCCCACTTGTCCGTAATTTGATATTGCTTAACAAGCGTTCGTTTATCCGCTTTGTCATACAGTTCCAATTTCAACCCCACACGAATAATATCATTATTATCATGAACAAACGTTCGTTTATCATACTGATAATAGAACTCCGTGAATAAAGTGGAATCGTCGGCGAAAAAACGCGCAAAATCGAAATCGAATTTCAAATCGTCGCCGCCGTATGAGATATTACAAAGAAAAACAAACGTCGTAAAAATCGAAAAAACGGTATATGTAAATCCGTTAATAAAAAACTTTATCATTAATTTTTCTTTAACTCAATTTTTATCACGATATCTTTTATTTTGTATATTCGCCGTAATCATTTAATCGTTCTCACATTCGGAATTTGGAATTGCAACCTCTTCCGTTTATCTAACTTTTATTCGTTGCATCCAATTCGGGTCGTGACGTTCGCCGCGTTTAGTGGAATGGAGCATTTCGTAATTACCCAGTCCGTTAACATCGGCGAAAATGAAATAAACACCTCCTTCGATATTGTAATATTCCCAAACCATGTAAGGTTTGTTATAATAATCGTTCTGCTTACGTTCAATTTTATCGGGTTTCCCGTATTTCAAATAAATTCTTCCTCTGTCCGTATCCACGCCTTTTTTTCGGTATTCCTTAAATCTCTTATTAGCGAATTCCGCGCGGTCAAGGTATTCTTTCAAGTATTCGTTTTCTTTTGTTGCCAAATTCGGGTCACGTCTATGCCAAAAAGAATAAAGATACTCTTGTTTTTGCCGCGTATCTTTCATTCGGTGGTACATGTCAATTTCCTGTTCAGTCGCGATGTATTTCGAAATGTTAAACAACTCGTCGCATTGCGGACCGCTTAAAATAGCGAAACGACTTGAGAGAAAATCTTCGTTAACTTTGGAATCGGTAATTTGGTAATTGGAATCGGAAACAATACTGCTAACGTAATAAAAGCCTTTTGTCTTTTCATCGAAAATTTTTCCGTTTTCGTCTCTTAAAATCAAATTCAAATCATATTTTCCCGATGCCGCCTTTCGCAACATCGCGGCGCCCACCTTTACGAGAGCGTTTCCGCTACCGTGAACAGGAAGCGTTTTCATGTAAACCGTTTTACCAATCGAATTATTAAGTTTTACATCAAGTTTAAGTTCCTTTCCTTTCGCATTATAAACTTCAACATAATAATAAACCACGGGCATGTTTTCATAATATGTCAGTCGCGGATTGGGAAAAACTTCCATATTATTTTTATAGAATATGGAAATTTTGTTTTTACTGTCGGTAATAATTTTCGAAGCAAGTTCCACATCGCTCAATTCTATTTTATCGGAAAACTCCCTAATCATAAGATTTTTATAATACGGTTGCATTTTAGTCGAGTCATGATAATCGGAAAGAAAAACCTGCAACAGATATTCACCCGGTTTAATCGGAATATCGAATTTACCCAAAAACATATGCACGGCGTTCGTATCTACAATTCGGTAACGAATAACATAAGGCTTGAAATAAACTATCGTGCTATCTTTCGCATCGGAGATAAGAACGTCGAGACGCGGATAAACGAAAATTCCGTCGTTCGAAAAAATTTGCGTAAAACCGCTATCCGCTATGGAATAATAGAACTCCATATCAACGAAACCCGAATCGGCTCTGAATCGAGCAATATCGAATTCGAAATTAAACGAGTCGGACGATTGGGCGTTAATAATTAACGGAAATATTATCGTAAGAAAAACCAATAATCGTTTCATTTTAAACCTCTATAAATAAAAAAAGGCGTCATAAAATATGACGCCTTTTTCGAAAAAACAACAATTTATTTAATTCCGAGAGTTATCGTGAAAATGTTGTTTGCGCTAAGTGCATCTTCAGTAACATCGCGATACGCGTAATCGAAAATAATCGTTACGCCGTCAAGCATTTCCCAACGTACACCTGCACCCGCACTGAACGAATTAAACAAATAATCATCACCGTTACCTGTATAGTAATTGTAACCGCCGCGCAAGAAGAACATTTTCATAAACGAAAACTCGGCGCCAACACGGATTTGGTCGTCCATGTTGTTATTGTTTCTAAATGTCGCACCAAGTCCGAGTTCCGTTTTTTCATCAAAATAGAAACGATAACTTGCGCTTAATTCGAAATAACTCGGAATTTGAAACGGTTCGGTATCGGCTTCGTAAACGCCGTTACCACCGCCAAGTCT
>CAYZMW010000123.1:0-5056 GCA_964479645.1 uncultured Melioribacter sp.
CGGTCGCGGTACGCTAATCAAAATTTGTAATTGTTTAACTTGGTCGCAACGGCGTCGGCTACCTTTTCGCCGTCCATTGCCGCGGAAATTATTCCGCCCGCGTAGCCCGCGCCTTCACCAGCGGGAAAAAGATTTTCGCAATCGACATGTTCCAATGTATCTTGCTTGCGCGGTACTTTCACGGGTGAACTTGTTCGGCTTTCTGGCGCTAGTAAAACAGCCTCTTCGGTGTAAAACCCGCGCATTTTTCTGCCGAATGCGGGAAGCGATTTTTGCAATCCTTCGACAATCTGGGAAGGTAAAATTTCGTGCAGTGGAGCGGAAACGGTTCCCGGTTTGTAAGATGTGCGAGGCAAATCCGCCGAGATTTTGCGATTAACAAAATCGGTCAAACGTTGCGCGGGTGCCGTTTGTCGTCCGCCGCCATAAAGAAACATCGCGCGTTCGACTTCTTTCTGAAATTCAAGCGCGGCGAAATACCCGAATTTATTGTACTTCATCCAATCGTCTTCTTTTACGCTCACCACAAGACCCGAATTTGCAAAAGGCGAATTGCGTTTTGAAACGGACATTCCGTTTAGCACGAGTTCATCGTTCCGCGTCGAGGCGGGAATGATAATTCCGCCCGGACACATACAGAACGAGTAAATTCCCCGACCTTTATAATTGTTCGTAAGCGAATAACTTGCGGCGGGAAGCGTTAACGGACGCGTTTTTATTTTATATTGAATTGCGTCGATAAGCGGTTGCGGATGCTCGATGCGAACACCGAGCGCAAACGGTTTGGCTTCGAGACGAAGATTGTGCCGCGCAAAAATTTCCCAGACGTCGCGAGCCGAATGTCCCGCCGCGACAATTACGGCGTCCGCCGAAATTTCTTCCACCTCGTTGACAATTACGCCGCGCGCTTTCTCGTTCAAGATAATAAAATCGGTGACTTTCGCGTTAAACTGAATTTCTCCGCCGTAAGTTAAAATCGTTTCGCGCATTCGCTCTATTATTTTGGGCAATTTGTTAGAACCGATATGCGGGTGGGAATCGACCGTAATATCTTCGTCCGCGCCGTGATAAACAAGCAAATCCAAGGCGCGCTTGACGTTCCCTCGTTTTTTGCTACGCGTGTAAAGTTTGCCGTCGCTGTAAGTTCCCGCTCCGCCTTCGCCGAAAGCGTAATTCGAATTTTCGTTCACTTCGCCTTCGAGCATAATTTTTTTCAGGGCGCGACGCCGCGTTCTGACGTCTTCGCCGCGTTCCAATACAATCGGCTTTATTCCGTGTTCGAGCAAACGCAACGCCGCGTATAGTCCCGCGGGTCCGCTTCCGACAACGACTACACGGAGAGCATTATCGGTATTGCGGAAACGGAAAACGGTTTTTTCTTTGTGCGGATACTCGTTGACAAACGCCACAAGCCTAATTCTGTAAACGGGAGATTTTCGCGCATCAATCGAACGACGAAGAAAAACCATGCCGTCGAGTTCTTCCCGCGCTATGCCGAGTTTTTTCGCGACGGAATTTTTAATAAAATCATTATCGTCGATAAACTTGTGCGGTATCGATATTTCGATTTCTTTTTTCATTAAACGGAATTGCGCCGTTCCTATTTATTTTCGGTTCCGAGACCTTATTTTTTCATTTCTTCGGGAACGGTTTTCGCTTCCTTTAATTCGTGCGTTTTAGCGTTCTCTTCGTCTATTCGTTGCATAATCACTTTGCGCTGTTTCGCTCTGTCCACAACCTTTTGTTCAAAAACGTTTTGAGCGAAGAAAAGCGCTATAAAACTTATCACGCCCGCAATAATCGGCGTGGTGACCCAGCCCGAAGCGATTTTTCCGAGAACGCGGAAATTAACGCCGTGACCTTTTTTAGCCAAAACAATTCCTATTACGCCGCCTATAACCGCTTGCGAACTTGAAACCGGAACAAGCGGAAGCGCGGGCAAACCGTGGGAAATCAACCATTGTTCCAAACTTTTGGAAGCGAAAAGAAAAAGTACGATGGATTCCGCAAGCACCACCACAAGCGCGGCGATAGGCGTCAATTTGAACAAATCGTTTCCCACCGTCATCATTACGCGATACGAATACGTAAAGACGCCGACGCTAATCGCAATTCCGCCCAAAAGAAAAAGTTGCTGTGTGCCCGTAAGCGTAAAAAGCGAGCCGAAAGACAAATCGTCGAAAGGAGCGGCGGGAACAAAAACGCCCATAACGTTTGCAATATTGTTCGCGCCCAAACTGTAAGCACCGAAAGCGCCCACAAGCAAAAGTCCGATTCGATTGTATGTGTCTTGCTCAAGCATGTGAACATTCGCCTTTACAACGAGTTTCGAAGTAAGTTTATACAATATATAAGCGAAAACCGCCGTAAGCAACGGACAAATCACCCAGGTGGAAACGATTTTTGTCAAAGAATTCATATCCGTCGGAGAACCTGTAAACAAATTCCAACCGATAATCGCTCCGACTATCGCTTGCGACGTGGAAACGGGCAGTTTCAGTTTTGTCATCCAAGTCACGGTAATCGCCGCGGCGAGAGCGACCGTAAACGAACCCGCAATTGCGTTCACCATACCGAGTTTCCCGAGCGTATGAGTGGCTCCCGCGCCGCTTATCACCGCTCCGAGAATTACGAAAATAGTACTGACAATCGCCGCCGTTCTGAAACGAATCATGCGCGTTCCGACCGCGGTGCCGAAAATATTCGCCGCGTCGTTCGCTCCGAGCGACCACCCTAAAAACAATCCGCTTAACAAATAAAACCAAATCATAAACGCCTTCCTTACAACGATCTTTTAATTACTGCTATCGAAAGCCTGTCGCAAACGTCCTCCGCTTCGTCCGCTATGTTTTCGATATGAAGAGCGAAATATCTCATGTGCATTTTATGGCACAAGTCGATTTCTTTTCTAAAAACTTCGTACTTTATTTTCGTCGCTATCTTATCCGATTCGGTTTCATAAAGTTGCACCTTGTTGATGTAATTTTTCACCGAAGTGACGTCCGTAAAATAAGCGCGTACCGCGGCGACCATTTCTTCGAGCGCGGCAATCGATATTTCGGATAATTCCACGTATTGCTTTTTGAATTCGGGCAATATTTCAGGTTTTTCGACGTAAAATTGATTGAGTGTTTCCGCTGTTAGGTTCAGCACGCGGTCGCACGCTTCGAGAAGTCCGAGCACGTCGCCGCGCGATTCGGGAATCAGCGTTTCGGTGTAAAGTCGCGTTTCAATATCGCGCCGCAAATTGTCGCCGTCGCTTTCGGTTTCGTTAAGCGAATCGAGTCGCGCAATAAAATCTTCTGTTTCACCTTCGAGGAAATACTTAATTCCTTGTTTAAAAAGAAAGCCGCCTTTTACGACCAAATCGAGATAATTATCTATTTGTTTTTCAAGACTTTTGATTTTTTTAAAAATAACGGGCATAACAACCTCTTCGTTTTATGTTGTTCGTTTATTAAAATTAAATGTTTTCGCTTGTAACGTGTTCGATTCTTTCGATGCCACGACGCGTCAGCACCAATCTGTACCGATGATATTCCGTAAGCGCGGCGCGTTCGAACTTGATTATCAAATTGACGTGATAGACTCTCCGCGCGTGAATTTTTTTGTAACTTGAATTTGTTAGCGTAAAAATTGTCTTTCGCGGTTCGTCCATTTTCGCAAGGAAACGCGAAACGTCGAAGCGCAAAATATCGGTAATTGAGTCGAATTGGTAACCGCCCGAAAGACTTGCCCGAATGCGCGAAACAAGTTTTACGCTTTTTCTGAAAAGAATGATTTTTTCGCGCGAAAATTTATTGTCGAATTCCTTCGTTCTGTTCTTCTTACGCAATCTAACGATTTCTTTCGGCAATTCTTCCTCTTTAACGAAAGAAAAACCGGTTCGGATAATTCCGAGTTTGTGTTTTTCGTCGAGATACAATTTCGTTCTGTAATCGTAAAGCCTTTTGGAAAAAATATTTTTCAACGCAATGCGCGTAAGTTCCTTAATTCTATCCTTGAACATGTAACTGATAACAAGCGCAATGAAAAACGGCATTGTTAAATTGCCGTAAATGCTTTGACTTACGAACGCCACCGCCGTTGCAAAAACCATCGCCAAGCCCGCCGCAATTGCAAACAAAACCTGTTCGAGCACTACGCCCTCTTGTTCTTTGTTCATCTCAATGGAGAGAACGCTGTCGAAATATTTTTTCAACACGCTGAAACGAAACATCATTTCTTCGCTTTCGTTTTTTTCGTCGGGCAACGAAGAGTAATCGTTTTTCTTTCTGTATTCGAGTTCACGACGAATCAACGCGAGGAGTTTTTCGCTTATTTTTTCTTTGTCGAACCGAAACTTGTGTTTTTTCAAAAATTCAAGAATTCTGAAAGAATACTTTTCAATCAGCAAACTTATATATTCGTCGCCGTAAAGATGAACGGCGAACAATTCTTTGCCCACTGTCGGAACGGCGATCACCGTGCGGAGTTCGCGGTATTTTTCGGCGATTTTCGTCGCCGCGGCAATTTGTTTCTCTATCAATTTATCGAGTTCCGTATGCGGCGCGTCGTGCGTCAAATAATAAGTGTTATCGCGAATGGACGAAGCGAAAATACTGCAGAAAAGTTTCGTGTGGGTTTCATATTCTTCGCGTGTTTCTTCATCGTTTTGTTTTACGAGTTTTTCGTATGCACGCTTCAAACGCAAGTACGGAGAATTTTCACCTTCGAGAATTCCTTCGAGAGTATATACCGGAGTTTTGAGACGAATGTAATTTTGAACGCTGTCGTAAAAATTAACTTTTCGGTAAGTCGTTTTGGTTATTCCCAAACTTCGCGGAAGAAAAAAATACAAATCGACGTTGTATTCCGCTTCCCGCTTTTTTTTGTCGAGCGGATAGTGGAGTTTTAATTCGAACTGTGTTTGTCCGTGTATTTTTATTCTTCTTTCGAGCATTGGTCGCGTCGTTTGAAATCCTTTGTCAAAAAAGTTTAAAAACAAGTGTGCAAATTTACGAAAAAAACAGATGTTTTGCTTTTCTGCGGCGAATCTTCGCCGAATGAAACGGCG
>CAYZMW010000124.1:0-6969 GCA_964479645.1 uncultured Melioribacter sp.
GAAGAACCTTGTTGGTAAAATATCATTTGAGCGTTCGGGTCGCCCGCTAACATTTTGTCTCTTTCCAAAGCGGCAACGCCTGCACCCATAAAGTTTAAACTGCTTGCACTAAACGAGTTAACACTCAAATAATAAGCGTCAGTCCAAACACCCATTTTCGGATAATCCGGCATATCATCCAATTCGAATGCATATAGATACCAGCTTCCGAGCGGGTCGGATGTTTCGGAGACTGCAACTAATTCGTAAAACGGTCCGTCGGGGAAGTTAGGAAGTGCAAATTGCGAAACAACCCAACGTCCTGCCAATTCGTCGTATAATACAATCGGGTCGCCGTCGTTAGTGTTGCTCCAAGGTCCCGGCAAATTTTGCCACAAGGTATTGTTATCGGCGGGACCGTAAATCATACGTCCGTTTTTGTTAAAAACGGCAAATGATAAGTTTATCATTTGGAAATAATGTGACGGGCCGACATCTCCCATATTGTCGGGAGGCGCAACACCGTTAACGTTGCCGACACCTTCGAAGTTGGTCATATCTTTTAAAGATATGTCCTTGGTCCCCATTTTACTTTGTAATACGGGGTCCATTCCCGTAAGGTTATTCACATTCCTGAATTCCTCAAGCGACGGGTTTGGAATCATTTTTTTCATGATTTTCCACGCCTGCGTTCTGTCTTGAGGAGGAATGGGAGTGATTGTCGTAAGGGGAGGAGTTTTTACGAACTTAATCGCTTTTTTGACTTTTAACCGATCTTGTGAAAAACCGGTGGAAGCCATAAAAAAGAGAATAAGCAGATAAGTTAGAAAGGATCTCATAGAACCTCCTTTTGTTGATGAAATAGATTTGATTAGTCTTTGCATATGCAAAATTCCCTATAATAGTTGAGGAAAACGCATAGTTGTTCGTTCATGAAATGATACGAACATAAAAAGGTTTGCAGCCCCGAAATGTTCATATACAACTATAAAAAATTTAAAGTAATTATGCAAAAACTTTTAACGTTTTATTTATAAATTTTTAATAAATCAATTGATAGTCTTTCAACTGTTTGTACACGGTGGAAATGATTACTCTGAAGACGACAATTGTCGGAATTGCCAAAAACATGCCCCAAAAACCGAATGCGATTCCGCCGCCCATTACGCCGAGAATAATTACCAATGGATGAAGATTAACCGCTTTGCCGAGCACGTACGGTTGGAAAACAGTGTTGTCGAGAAGTTGCGCTATGAAAACGACGATTATCGCACCCCAAATTGCGGCATCGTGCGGAATGAACGGAAGGACGGGATGAATTTCCCCGACAATCATTCCATATAATATGCCTGCGCCGTAACCGATAAGCGGACCGAGATAAGGAATTACGTTTGAAATACCTGCGATAAGACCGATGATTAAAGCGCTTCCGGGTTTGAAACCGATGAGAAACAAGCCTATAAAAATTACCGTACCAACAAGGGATGATTGAATTACCGTTCCGCGTAAATATTTACCCAAAGCCTTGTCCACGTTATCGAACACCGCAAATGACATTTCGAAATATCGATTGGGTAAAAGACCGATAATGAATTTTTTTATTTCACCGTTATCCAATAAAACGAAGAGAAACACAAACGGCATTACGACCCATTTCGAAATTTCACTGAAGAATATGGCTATTTCGGAAGTCGGAATTATGCTTGGTAGAATTTCGAAGGGCGAATGAGTTGTTTTTTTCTCTTGTGCTTGTTTTGCTTCTTCGGGAAAATTAAAATCGAAAGATTTGATTTTTTCGTACGTTTCAAGTAATCGTTGTTTTTCTGTATCTTGAAAATTTTCGGAATTCACGTAACTCAAAAATTCTTTTTCTTCCGTCGAGTTTAATTTTATGAACTGATTAAAACTACCGATTAGAGGCTTCGCTTCGTTTCCGAAAAGTTCGTCAAGCACATTGCCTTTCGAATTAAAATCTTCTTTACCGAAAACCGCGAGATATAAATCGTTGATTTTTGCCTGTGTTTGAACTCTAATAATTAAAGTTTGTTTTTCGTTCGGTAAAAGGGAAATGATTTTTTGTCCGATACCGACGAAAACCAAACTCCAGCCGAGTAAAATTAAAAGCACGCCGACAATTCGCGGTATTTTCTTCTTTTCAAGAAAAGTTAAAATAGGTTTTGTTATGTATGCGAAAAGAAAGCCGATAAGGGTGGGAAGAATTAACGAGCGCAAAATTACAAAAAGGTAAACGAGAAGAAGCGTTGCGAAAAGAAAGAACAACGTATAAAAAATTCTTGAGCGAATAATGCGCGAGTTATCGTTCATTATTCTTCTCCAAACAGTTTTTCAATTCTTCTTCTTTTTCAATTAAAAGGTCGTTCGTAAGTCGTAATCTGTATCCCGTAATGATGGCGAGTTTTCTTAAAATTTTCGCTCCGAGTTCGGGGTTGGAATGAATGAAATCATTTAAATCTTCACGGAACACCGCAATTAACTGTGTTTTTTTTACGGCGATAGCGGAAGCCGAGCGCGGCGAATTATCGAGCAGAGCCAATTCGCCCAAACTGTCATTATCTTTTAATCGCACGAGTTCTATTTCGGATTCGTTTTCTCCTTCGCGTACTATGCGCACTTCGCCCTTGAGTATGATAAACATTGCCGCGGCGGGTTGTCCCGTTTTAAAAATATATTCGTCCGGCTGAAATTCTCGTTCGTAGGCTATTTGGGCGATTTGTTTAATTTCGTTTTTGGTGAGTTCTCCGAAAAAAAGATTGTTTTTTATAGCGTCGATAATTGTGAGTTGCTTGCTTGTGAATTTTTTGATTAGATTATTATCCCATAAAATTCGGCGTGCGTTCAGTTTGTCTTCCATTTACATTCTATCCTGATTGATATTAAGAACAAAATAAATTTAGGAATAAAATTTTTTCTTGCAAAATTATTTCAAGGATTTGCCGAAATAATTATCGAGCAATATTTCCACGGCATGTATCGGAGAGAGTTTTCCCGCGAGAGTTTTTTCTTTAATTTCGGGAAGCAATTGCCTAATGCGCGGCGAATTGTAAAATCGTTTTTTAAGTTCGTCTTCCAAGGTCGAGAAAATCCATTCCACAATTTGATTTTTACGTCGTTCGTCGAATGCTCCGTTTCGCTTTGTCGTTTTTTCAAATTGCAAAATCGTTTCCCAAAGTTCTTCGATACCTTCGCCGTTGAGAGCAGAAGCGAGCAACGTGACGGTTTTCCAACCGCGTGTCGGGGAAGGGAAAAGTTTCAGCACGTTTGAAAATTCCCGCGCCGCAAGTTCGGTTCTTTTTTTATTGTCTCCGTCCGCTTTGTTAAAAACGAGAGCGTCGGCTATTTCGATTATTCCTCTTTTCATTCCTTGTAATTCGTCGCCCGTTCCGGCAACCATTACGAGTAGAAAGAAATCGACCATGGAACGAACCGCAATTTCGCTTTGTCCGACGCCGACGGTTTCGATTAAGATGACGTCGTAGCCCGCGGCTTCGCAAAGCAAAATGGTTTCGCGACTTTTGCGCGTAACGCCGCCGAGTGTTCCGCCCGAAGGGGAAGGACGGATAAAACAATTTTCTTCTCGCGAAAGTTTTTCCATTCGAGTTTTGTCGCCAAGGATACTTCCTTTTGTGGTCGAACTGCTCGGGTCAACGGCAAGCACCGCCACTTTGTGTCCGCGTTCAATTAAGTAAAGTCCGAGAGATTCGATTAATGTACTTTTCCCCGCGCCGGGGATTCCGCTTATCCCTATACGAAGCGAATTGCCCGTGTAAGGCATTATTTTTTCGACCAAAGTTTTCGCGCTTTCGGAATGTTTTTCGGAATTGCTTTCGACGAGCGTTATTCCGCGTGCAAGCGCCGTGCGTTCGCCTTCGAGAATTTTTTCCGCAAGTTCGGCAATCGGTAATTCGCCGGATTTTTTTTCGACAGGTTTTACTTCGTTAAAATTTTCGGTTTTTTTCGCGGGAACAATTTTAACCGCGAATTTATCTTTTTGTTTGTCGTCGTGCCAATCGGGAGTTTTGTAATTTTCGGCCATTGTTTATCTCACGTTCAAATAGTTTTTCCAAATATCGTACAATTTTGCGGTTGCCAAAATATCTTCTCCGCAATATACCGCAATTTCGTCGGTTTTACCCGCGTCGTATAGAGTTTTTATGTCCATCCCCGTTATACCGTTTGCTTTCGGCGATTTTATTCCGAACGCGCGACAGTAAAAATCCAAATTGAATTTTCTCGTTAAACCGTAAAACGTGAATTGGTCGAGCAAATCCACATGTACGCTTGTATCGTATCGACTTTTAATAAAATTTCGCGTCGGTTTTACTTTATTGATTGCCGAACGCAACATTAAAAAAGGGATGTCGAACTGTCTTCCGTTAAACGTAATTATTTTTTTCGCTTTTGCCGCGAAGTTCCAGAATTGCACTAACATAGCCTTTTCGCTCATTCCGTGATACGAAATTTTTTTCTCTTCATTTTTCCATTCGCGCGGTTCCGAAGATTCGAATAAAATGTAACGGTTGCCCGTTAAAACGTTCATTAAGCCTATGACTACGATTTTTGCAGTGAACGGATAAGCGTTCATAAATCTGAAAACCTCTTCGATTTTTTCGGCGCGAAGTTCTTCGTCTTTTTCTTTTTCAGCGTAACGCATGAGAAATTCCTGTTGCGATTCGCTTAAACTCTCGAAGTCCGTCGCCGCCGTTTCGATGTCAATCACCATTTCGATTTTGTCGGATCTCATTTTTCCCCCTTGGTTAGTCGAACATCCAGCCGATATTCAGAACAAGCGAAAAAGTTCTGAAATCGCGTTTGAAAATACCTTTAAGAGTTTCAACCCCTTGTGTATCGAGCAAATGAACATATTGATAGCGAAAGGAAAGACCTATTAAATTCGTTTTGCTTAATCCGAAAAATCCGCCGAACCCTATTGCGCCCGTTACGCTTGTGTGGTATTCGGGATTATTGAACGAGTTGAACAAATCGGGATTGTAATCGGTTGCCATTATAAAACCGGGTCCGACGGCGAGAAGAACATAGGGACGCAAATTATCGGCAAGCTCTTTTGCAAAAAGTCTTTGGCGCAATCCCAATAAAATAGGGACGGAGAACAACCGATGAACTTTTCCGACCACAATAGGGCGGCCCCAGTAATCGTAACGTTCAATCTCTCGTTCGGCTTTAAGTTCCGAGAAAGTAATATTAACAAAGCCCGATAATTCTCTTGTAAAACGCGCGCCGTAAAATCCGCCGAAGCCGAAACCGTTTTCCGAAAAAATCAAATTGAAGCCGCTCGCTTTCGACGGAAAATTCACCGGCGGATCGGGAGGCATTATTTTTCCGATACGCTGTGCATTAGCGAATGTTGCGATGAATAAAAACAATATGAGTAACGCTTTACGAAACACGAAAAACTCCGAATATCTTTTTTAATTTACGATTAATTTTTCTTTTTGGAAAATCGAAGCGTCAAATTAAACCTTAAACAGGACGCAAAAGCATTTTGTTCTGATGATTTTATAAATTTTTTACGCTCGGCGGAACTTCCTGAATGATGCTAACACTTTTAAGAAAAAAAATTTTGCGATTAAAATTTTACTTTATATCTTTTGCACTTAAATTCAAAGAATAGGAGCTACTTATATGTCAAAGAAATGGGCTTTAATTCTCGGTGCTTCGAGCGGTTTCGGCGGCGCAACCGCAGTAAAATTGGCGCAAAACGGATTTTCCGTTATCGGCGTTCATCTCGACAGACAAGCGACGATGCAAAACGTTGAAAAAATAAAATCCGAAATTACCGAAGCGGGACAGCAGGCTTGGTTCTTTAATATAAATGCGGCGGATGAAAATAAGCGCAAATCTGTTCTCGACGAAGTGAAAGCGAAATTCGACGAAACGGGAGATAAAATTAAAGTTTTGATGCATTCGCTTGCCTTCGGTACGTTAAAACAATTTATTGCGAAAGAACCTTCCGAACGGATTTCGAAAAAACAAATGGAAATGACACTCGACGTAATGGCGCATTCCCTTGTTTATTGGACGCAAGACGTTTACGAGCGGGATTTATTCGCAAAAAATTCGCGTATTTTTGCAATGACAAGTTCAGGCTCTCACGAAGTGATTGCGGCGTACGGCGCTGTCGGCGCGGCAAAAGCCACGCTCGAAGCGCATATTCGTCAATTGGCGGTGGAACTTGCGAGAGAAGGAATTACGGCGAACGCTTTAATGGCGGGGGTTACCGACACGCCTGCATTGCGTAAAATTCCGGGAAACGATTTGATAGTTGAAACCGCGATGGCGAAAAATCCCACGGGAAGACTTACCACTCCCGAAGACGTGGCAAGCGCAGTAGTGGCTTTAAGCGACGACAACGCTTATTTTATTAACGGTAACGTTATTACCGTTGACGGCGGCGAATTTATTTGCGCACGAAAACCTTTTTAATTTTTTTACATCAAAAAACAAGAAACAATGAGAAAGGATAGACTGGATGAGCAAAATTGAAATTACCGATCAAAATTTCGAACAAGAAGTATTAAAATCCGACGTGCCTGTGGTGATTGACTTTTGGGCTATTTGGTGCGGACCTTGCCGTTTAATCGCTCCAATTATGGACGAACTTGCCGAAGAATATGCGGGCAGAGTAAAAATCGGTAAACTCGATGTTGATGTCAATCAGCAAACGGCGATAAAATACGGCGTAAGAAGTATTCCTACGGTTTTATATTTTAAAGACGGCGAAGTCAAGGATATGGTTATCGGCGCCGTCAACAAATCGGTTTTTAAAGAAAAATTGGAAAAATTATTGGATTAGCGGTCTCGTTTTTTTCAATGCGGTATTGTTTATTACTTGCATTTAAAAAAACAAATTAATATTTTAGCATTGTTTTTCTATGCCTTACGTTTTTTGATAACGTGTCCGATACTGAAATTATTGATTGAAAATAATTTCGATTGTTCCGAATATGAAAA
>CAYZMW010000125.1:0-6277 GCA_964479645.1 uncultured Melioribacter sp.
GCAAGCGTTCGAAAGCGAAGATGCGCTCGAAGAAGAGCGCCGACTAATGTACGTCGCCGTAACTCGCGCAAAGCGGAATTTGTTCGTAACTTATCCGATGAACATTTTCGACAGATTTCAAGGAACGACGCTTTCGATGCCTTCGCGGTTTATCAGCGGAATTTCGGACGACCTTGCGGAAGAATGGATTGTGGAAGAAGAATTTTAGCGAAACGGTTTTTAAATTACTGACGCTGCATAAAACAAACTCGGTCATTCCGAGTCCAGCCTTTGGCGGAACGAAGGAATCCGCCACGCCGTGTGCGAAAAAGTCTTTCGCTAACAAACCGACAGATTGCTTCTCCCGCTGTTGGGGGCGCAGACAGGCGGTGTTCGGCGTGGATATTGACGAACGGCGAAAAGAATTGGTTACTGTTCATTGTTAACTGTTCACTGAGAAACGTTGTCCGCTTCAGAGCATTCGGAATTATGCGCTTCTTAGCCGTTTAATGATTTTGAGGCGCTATTATGCTTTTATACCTGATGCTTTCTTTGTCGCTTTACAAAATTCCCGCCGTCTTTCTTGACATTAATCATATTCCAAACTATTTTGGTAAGTTAAATTTACTCTATAGTCAAATGGTTTTAAGCGAAGAAAATTTAAAAAAAATAGATAAATTAAAAGCAAAAGGCAAAATACCCGAACACGTTGCGGTTATCATGGACGGCAACGGGCGGTGGGCGAAAGCGCAAGGTCTTCCGCGCGTCGTAGGACATCGCGAAGGAATAAAAACGGTTCGCAAAGTAGTTGAAACTTCAGCAAATCTGGGAATAAAATATCTTACTCTTTATACGTTTTCCACGGAAAATTGGAAACGTCCGCAAACCGAAGTTTCCACGTTAATGCAATTAATCGTTAAAAGTCTGAAAGACGAAACGGACGATTTGCATAAGAACGATATCAAGTTAACGGCAATTGGAGATTTGAGCAAATTGCCGCTGGACGTTCAGCGCGAACTTTATGAATCGTTCGAAAAAACCGCCTCTAATAAAAAAATGACGCTTAATCTCGCATTGAGTTATAGCGGCAGATTGGAACTTATTAATGCGGTTAAGGCTATAAGCGAAAAAGTCAAAAACGGTCTGCTTTCCGTTGAGGAAATCGGTGAGCGAACGATTGACGAACATCTTTTTACGAAAAATATGCCCGACCCCGATTTGCTTATCCGCACGGGCGGGGAATTTCGGGTGAGTAATTTTTTGCTTTGGCAAATCGCATACGCCGAAATTTACGTTACGCGCAAACTTTGGCCGGAATTCACGCCCGGTGATTTTTTGGATGCGATAGACGATTTTCAGAAACGCGAAAGAAGATTCGGATTGGTTAGTGAACAAATTAATAATAACGAACAAAAGATTGATAATGCGAAAAACGGCTCGATTACTGCGGATTAATATTATATTATTATTTTCACTTCTATTATTTTCCCAAAGTTACTCGCAAATTCAAACTGTAAGAGGAATTTATAAAATTCTCGGCGTCGCTGTCGAAGGAAATAAATCCGCCGACGCTCAAACCGTGATTGCAAACAGCGGACTTAAGGTCGGGGACGAATTCGAAGTGCCCGGCGACCAAACAATCAATGCCATCAAACGTTTGTGGGCGCTTAATATTTTTTCCGATATTCAAATTGTTATTGAAAAACAAGTGGGCAACGGCGTTTTTCTTTTGATTAAAGTGAAAGAATATCCGCGTATGGAGCGTTACGTAATTCAAGGCAATGATATTTTAGACGAAGAGGATATTCAGGAAAAAATA
Source organism: uncultured Melioribacter sp. (assembly GCA_964479645.1). Lineage (GTDB taxonomy): Bacteria > Bacteroidota > Ignavibacteria > Ignavibacteriales > Melioribacteraceae > WGAL01. The sequence goes on from CAYZMW010000125.1 coordinate 1,799, forward strand.
AATTTTATTCGCGGACAAATTATTCGTCCGCAGGACATTACCGACGCGGTTAATCGCGTTCTGAAATATTACGACGAAGAGGGAATTGTAAATACGAAAATCGATGTGAAAAAATATTCTTTTCTCAGAGCGGATTCAATTGACGAACACACCGTAAACGTTGTGTGGCGAAACATCAAAGATTTTTCGGATGAATATGAAACCGAATACGATTACAACACGAAACGAATGGAGAGACTTGTCTATCGCTTGAAGAAGCGTTTGTTATTAATTTTCGATATTCACGAAGGCGAAGAACTCACTGTTACAAAAATTGAAATAATTGGCAACAAAGCATTCGACGATGACGATATCATTGACGAAATGGAAGAGACTTCCGAAAAGCGCTGGTGGCGTTTTTGGGACTCGGCGCATTTCAAAAAGGAAGATTATGAAAAGGATAAACAACTGATTACGGATTTTTACAGAAAAAACGGCTACCTCGATTTCGAAATAATCGCGGATAGCGTTAAATATGATTTCGACAACGCAACCGCTCAAATTAAAATATATGTTTACGAAGGGCCTCAATACAAGGTGCGCAACGTTTATTGGGAAGGCAATACCGTATTCGACGATAAGACGCTCAACGAACATCTCGACTTTATGAAAGGCGATGTTTTCAATTATGAAAAATTTCAACAAAATTTGCATTTCAATAAAGAGCAAACCGATATTTCTTCGCTTTATCAGGATTTGGGTTATTTGACTTTTCGTCTCGAAGACCGCGAAGTGCGCGTTGGAGAAGATTCGCTCGACATTTACATTACGCTGTATGAGAACAGTCGTTATAAAATAGGAAAGGTGCACATTACCGGAAATACGAAAACAATGGACAAAGTTATTCGTCGTGAACTTTATTCGATTCCGGGCAGTTATTTCAATAGAAAATTAATTTTCCGAAGTTTGCAGCAACTTGCGAATTTGCAATATTTCAACGTGGAAAAACTTTACAAGGAAGGAATAGATTATCGTCCCGTATCAGATTCAACGGTTGATTTGATTTACAAAGTTACCGAACAATCGAACGATTATTTTAACGCGTCGATCGGATACAACGGAAGTTACGGTTTCAGCGGTTCTATCGGAATTACGCTTTCGAATTTCTCGATTACAAATCCGTTTAAACTCGGTGGCGGACAAATCCTTAATTTCAATTGGATGTTCGGCGTGGGAAGTTACTACCGCACATTTAATCTCGGCTTTACCGAACCGTGGTTTATGGATACGCCGACGATGGTCGGATTTAATATCTTCGATACCCGCCAACGCTACGTTTACGACTTGAGCATGACGGGAATAACGTTAAAAACAGGTCGCCGACTTAAATGGCCCGACAATTTCCTTTACGTTCAAGCGCAATTGAAATATCAATACAATAACGTTATTGACGGACGCAATTGGTACGCCGAAGGAGTTTCGCATCAATATTCGCTGATGTTAACTTTAACTCGTAACGATATCGATAATCCGATTTTCCCTTCACGCGGTTCTAAAATTACGGTTATGGGCGAAATGTCGGGCGGTCCGTTTTTACCAGGTAATGTGGATTATTTTAAAGTGCATCTTACTACGGATTGGTTCCGTCGCTTGTTCGGCAATCCGCGTCTCGCGTTTTATTTCGGAGCGGATTTGGCGGCGCTAAAAGAACTTACCGAAAACACGATGATTCAACCGTTCGAATATTTTTACATGGGCGGCAGCGGATTGATGTATGCGACGACTTCTTTACGCGGCTATGACGATAGAAGCGTCGGACCGCGAAACTTTTACGGCGATGTAATCGGCGGGCGCGTGCTTGTAAAATATACGACGGAACTTAGAATTGCTCTTACTCTCGACCCGATGCCGATTTACGTGCTTGCTTTCGCCGAAGCGGGTAATGTCTTTTATAATATTCAAACCGCCGATTTCTTCGATTTGCGACGTTCCGTAGGTTTCGGCGCAAGATTGCTTATTCAACCCATCGGACTTATCGGTTTCGATTACGGCTACGGCTTCGACAGATATGAGGCTGAAGGTTTACAACCCGATTGGCTTTTCCACTTTCAATTCGGAAGGGGATTTTAGTTATATTTAAAGTTTGAAAATTATTATTTAATCAATATAAAGAGGTTGAAATGAAATATGTAAAAATCTTTCTTGTCGTATTATTGGCTTCTCTTGCAATTAACGCTCAATCGTTGAAAATAGGTTACATCGATTCGGAAGTTATTCTTTCGCAATATCCGCCCGCTATTAAAGCGCAAAGCGATTTGGACGCACTCGTCGCGAAATGGCGCGCTCAACTCGATAGCATGATGGCGGATTATCAACAGGAACTTGCCGCAATTCAAAAACAATTTCAAAATATGCCGCCTGACAAACAGCAAGAAATTCAACAGAAAATGGCTCAAAAAGAAATGATGATAAATCAATTTCAACAACAAAAATTCGGACAACCGAACGGTGAGATTTATCGCAAGAACCAAGAAATTCTCGAACCGATTAAACAAAAAATTCGCGATGCGATAAAGGAAGTTGCGAAACAAGAAAAAATGAGTTTCGTTTTCGATAGTAATCAATCCATTCCCGTTTTGCTCTACGGCGATGAGAAATACGATATTACATTCAAGGTTCTCGATTGGCTCAAAAGAGGAAAGAAATAAAAATTAATTGCAGTTAATTGTAGAGACGCCCGAAAGGGCGTCTCATTATAACCACGACAAATTATTTTTACAATGAGACACGCTTTCGCGTGTCTCTACATTTAGAAATTATTTATTTGGAATTTAGGGGAAATAATAATGAATGAAAAATTTAGGGGGAAATATAGAATTGCATCTACACGATTAACTTCGTGGGATTATTCTAATTACGGATACTATTTTGTCACAATATGCACAAAAGATTTTGTTTGTTATTTCGGTGAAGTTAGAAACGGGAAAGTTCATTTATCTATAATAGGAGAAATAGCCCACGAATATTGGCTGCAAATACCAGCTCATTTTGATTTTGTAAAACTTGGAGAATTTATTATAATGCCAAATCATTTACACGGCATACTCAAATTTGAAAACGAAAAAAACAGACAAAGTCTTGGGACTGTAATTGGAACTTACAAATCTTCAGTTAAAAAATTTGCCAATGAAAATAACATCGAATTTTATTGGCAGAAAAGATTTTACGACCATATTATTCGAAGCGACAAAGCGTTGTTAAAAATTTCTGAATACATAATCAACAACCCATTAAAATGGGAAACAGACGAATATTTCAAACACCAAAACAAAACGATAAATTAAAATGAAAAAACACGTAATCGCCATCGTACTGATTTTATTAGCGTTGAGCGGGACTAACTTCGCTCAACAGAAAATCGGATACATCGATTCCGAAGCGATAATGAAGGAATTGCCCGAAGCGCAAGACGCACAACGCCAACTCGACGCGCAAATCAAGGAGTGGCAAGAGCAACTCGACAAGATGGAAAAAGAGTGGAAAAGCAAATACGACGATTACCAAAATCGCAAACTTACTATGAGTTCGCAAAAGCGCGCGGAAATAGAAAAAGAATTGATGACAATGGAAGAGAACATTCGCGATTTCCGTCAAAAGAAATTCGGCGTAAACGGCGATTTGTTCAAACTTCAGGAAGAAGTGATGAAGCCGATACAAAATAAGATTTTCAAAGCGATAGAGAAGGTGGCGCAGGAAGAAGAATTCGATTACGTTTTCGATATCAGCGGCGACATTATTTTTCTTTACACTAATAGCGATTACGATTTGACGAATTACGTTTTGGAAGTGGTTAGAACATTGGATAACGAAAGCGGAAATCGCGGAAATGGGCGTTAAGGTTAAGGAACTTGCCGAACTTACCGGCGCGAAGATTTTCGGCGATGAAAATCTCGAAATCGAAAACGTTGCGAAAATTCAAGATGCGCAAGCGAAAGACCTGGCGTTGCTCTATCTCAAATCTTATGAAAAATACGCCGCGGTAACAAATGCGGGTTGCTTGCTTATCGATGAAAAAATCGAACGCAAGCGTGACGATTTAACTTATCTTGTCCACTCCGCGCCGCGTATCGCTTTCCTGAAAATTCTCAAAGCGTTTTTCGATAAACCGGTTGATATTACGCAAGAAGAAGCGATAGACCCGACCGCTAAAATCGGCGAAAACGTAAAACTCGGCTGCAATGTGATTATCGGCGCTAATTGCGAAATCGGCGCGGGAACGGTAATCGGGCACAACACCGTAATTCTTGCCGATACTAAACTCGGCGAAAATTGCTTCATTTATCCGAACGTAACTATTCGCGAAAATTGCATAATCGGCAATAACGTTATTATGCATTCGGGCGTGGTTATCGGCTCGGACGGGTTCGGGTTCGAACCGGACGAAAAAGGCGTGTTCCATAAAGTGCCGCAAGTCGGAAACGTCGTTATCGAAGACGACGT
>CAYZMW010000126.1:0-9426 GCA_964479645.1 uncultured Melioribacter sp.
TTTTTGCAATATCATTTCGGGAGAATATGTGAATAAATTTGTTTGACGTTTCCCGCTTTTCTTTTAGATTTTAATAAAATATATTATCTTATGGTTTAAGTTGTGAAAAAATTAATTTAATAAAGGAATAAAGGATGAACCAAGAAGAAAAACGTTTTAGGCTATTGGTTGTTGAGGATGACGATGAAAATCAAAGTTTTTTAAGAGTGTTTTTTTCGAAGAAATTCGATGTGGAAGTTTGTGATTCTTCGGAAACTTTTTATCAAAAAATGGAAGAGCATAAGCCCGAAGTGATAATTATGGATATTTCGCTCCGCGGCGATAAAGACGGCCTTGAGCTTACAAGAGAACTAAGAGCCGACGAAAAAACACGCGATGTCATCATAGTGGGGCTTTCGGCTCATGCGTTTCAACGCGACCGTGAAAACGCGCTTAAAGCCGGCGTTGATATCTTCTTGACAAAACCTGTACCGAACGATACGCTTTATCAAACCGTAAAAAACTTGATTATGGAAAAATACGGAATTGATATCGGTGATTGGAGGAAGAAAAAATGAAAAAATTAATTATTGCGGCTTTGTTTTTCTTGACAACACCTTTTTTTGCGCAAGATGTTATAATAGATTTGGACGAAAACGGCGACGTAATCATTTTCAACGCTCGCGATAATAAACAACCCTTGATTGAACTTTCCTATTCCGCCGTCCAATTAAATCATGAAGATTTTTCAAATAACGACCTTATCAAGCAGGACGGCGATTTGCAATTACATCTCGGCTACACGGTAGCTACGGATACGAAAATCAGAAAAATTTACGAAGAATATCTTTTTCTCGGTTATTCTTCTTCCTCGATGTCGCTTTCTTCATCCGACGGCATTTATTCCTTTGACGTGTGGAAAGTCGGTAGCAACAGCAGAATAAGTTATGCCATTCCGATTTCCTCAAGTGTCGATTTTGTTCCGTACTATGCGGGAGGGATGTATTTCTATTCGATGGGTAATTCGTCCGAAAGCGTCGCTCCGATTGCCGGTAGTCCTGATGAAACTATAATCAACAGAACAGCGGACAAAAAAGTCCATTTCGGTAACACTTTCGAATCGGGTGTGAGATTTAAATTTAACAATTCTATTTCCGTTTACGGAGGATATTCCGCATACGTTTTCTATCCGCGTTTTATGACCTGGAAATCTCTCGGTTCCGTAATTATTTATCAAGTGGGATTAACATTATTGGATAACTTCAATCGTCGCATAATAAAACGTTCGAATGTTGCGGGCGTACTGGTTGACGTTATTTTGAAATCCGCATATAATTATATGATTTATTCTTTTCAAAAAGGCGATATGAACTGGCCCATTTCAACCGAAACGCCTTTTACTCAAGAAGGTTTCACCGTAGGATTTTCGTTTAATTTTTAGGAGTTTTCGGAAAGAAAAATTTCTACGATGTTAATCTAACTAATTTGAGGAAACAATGATAAGAAAGAACGTAATACTTTTTTTATTGCTTTCTGTCGTAGAAATTTTTCCGCAGACGACCATAGGCAAATATGGCGGCGAATTTCTTGCAATCGGAGTCGGTGCGCGTTCGTCGGGAATGGGCGGAGCGCAAGTTGCCGTGGTCAATGACGTTACCGCCGCTTATTGGAATCCCGCCGCACTTGCCAGAATTGATTATCCCCAGTTTTCTCTTATGCACGAAGAACATTTCGGCGATTTGGTCAATTACAATTACGCCGCCGTCGCGCTTCCCTTCGGAAAAGATATGAGTTTGGGTGTAAGTTTCGTTCGTTTGAGTATCGACGGAATTCCCGATACGCGAAACGCGGGCATAGACGAAAACGGCGACCCGATTGATTATACCGGTTCTCTTTATCCCGGTTGGAGGCTTGATTATTCGAAGATTACGCAATTCAGCAATACCGACTTGGCGTTCTATTTTACTTTTGCCAAAAGACAAAGCGACAATTTTTATTGGGGCGCCAACGTTAAATTGATTAAACGAAATCTTGCCGAATACGACGCGCTCGGTATCGGTTTCGACGTGGGTGCGTGGTACGCATACAATGACAATCTCTTTTTCGGCGCGAATTTAATGGATGTAACGACAACTCTCGTGGCTTGGGATACGGGTAAAAACGATTTGATTTCGCCGACGTTGAAAATCGGAAGCGGTTACAATTTCGAAATTTCAAAATTCACAATTGTTCCGACGATCGATTTCGACGTGAGATTTGAGAACAGACAATACGCTTCGACGTTCAATATCGGTCCCGTTAGTTTCGACCCGAAAGCGGGAATAGAAATCAATTATGCGGGATTATTCTCGATTCGCGCGGGTTACACGGACATTCAGCAATTTACAGTGGGCGCCGGAATCAAATTGCCGAAATTGTACATCGATTATTCGTTCGCTCGTTTTTCGGGCGACGCCACGTATAATCTCGACGATTCGCACCGTATTTCGTTAATTCTCTCGCTTGAAGAAAAAAGATTCGAACGTTAAACAGATGAAGAATAAAAAATTTTTTACGACGCGGTTATTAAGTTTTATGCTTTTAACCGCGTTTTTATTTTCCTGTTCCGCGCAAAGATATTCGGTTAACGAACTTAACGATTTATTGACGAACGAACGAATTACTTCGCCGAATGCGATTTTTTCCGTTTTAAGACCGCACGATTGGCGCGGAATATATGAAAATAAATACAATTCGGCGGAAATTTGGTTGGTTAAAGACGATTATTCGGAAACGCTTTCTTTAAATCGAATTTCTTTGACGAAGACGACCGATGTTTCGGTTCTTCTCGATGCGGCGATAAAATACAGAGAAATAAATTACGGAAGCGAACTTCGCGATTTGCAACGCATAACGGAAATAATCGACGAAGAAAAAATTCCGGGTTTCAAATATGCAAACAAGAAAGGAAAGAATGTTTTTACTTATCTTTACACTCGAAATAATTTCTTTGTGGAAGCGACTTTAACTACGTCGAAAAATGAAGTCGATCCCGTGGTTTTTGCCGTGTTGAATTCTATCAAATAAAAATAAATTTATTATGAACGTTTTTTCATATTTGCTTGAAGTAAGAGAAAAAAAAGGGGCGGGATTTTTGGTTTTAATCGATCCCGACAAATTTAATCGTGAAAAAATCGACGACTTTTTAGCGGCGTGCGGAAACGGGAAAGTTGACGCTTTTCTTGTCGGCGGAAGTCTTCTCGGCGACGATTACATTTCCGAAATGATTTCGGAAATCAAAGAGAGAACGGATATCCCCGTCATTTTGTTTCCGGGCGGAACAAATCAAGTGACGCGAAACGCCGACGCCATTCTTTATCTTTCGCTAATTAGCGGACGCAATCCCGACTATTTAATCGGGAAGCACGTAATTTCCGCGCCGATAATCAAACGTTACGGTTTGGAAACGATTTCCACAGGTTATATGTTGGTGGAATCGGGTAAAACAACAACGGCGGAATATATGAGCAACACAAAGCCGCTACCTTTCCGAAAATACGATATTGCCGTTGCAACCGCGCTTGCTGGCGAATATCTCGGAATGAAAATGCTCTATCTCGAAGCGGGCTCGGGCGCGGAGTATCCGATTCCCGCGGAGATGGTTCAAGCGGTTGCGGAGAATGTAAGCGTGCCGATAATTGTTGGCGGCGGCTTGCGATTGCCGAAAAGCGCGCGCAATCGCGTGGAAGCGGGCGCAAGTTTTATCGTTGTGGGAAATCATTTCGAAAATCCCGCAACTTGGGACGAAATTCGCGATTTCGCAAGAGCGATTCATTACAAACAAAAAAGATAGGGTGGAGAAGTGGAAATAAAATCATTCATAGAAACGCAACTTAAAGAAAGCGCGGAAACGAAATTGAGCATTTTGGATAAATGCTCAAATGAAATTGAACAAGCGATAAATGCGATGACGGAAAGCGTTCGCGCGGGGGGAAAAATCCTTTTTTGCGGAAACGGCGGAAGCGCCGCGGACGCGCAACATCTCGCTACGGAATTTATGATTCGCTTGAGCCACGATTTACAGCGTCCCGCAATTCCCGCAATTGCGCTTACGACCGATTCGTCCAATTTAACAGCGGGCGGAAACGACATCGGTTTTGAAAACGTTTTCGCGCGAAACGTCGAAGGGCTCGGCTCGCGCGGCGACGTTTTAATCGCGATTTCCACAAGCGGAAACTCGGCGAATGTAGTGAAAGCCGTTGAGAAAGCGAAAGAAAAAGAAATCCTCGTAATCGGATTTCTCGGCGGTTCGGGCGGAAAATTAAAATCGCTTGTGGATATTCCCATTGTAATTCCGAACGAAAACGTTCAACGAATTCAGGAAGGGCACATCACCGTAGGGCATATTCTTTGCGAAGCGACCGAAAGAATTTTGTATGGCGGATAAATTCGTTTTAACGGGAAAGTCGAAAGAAGAACTCGCCGAATTTTTTGCGGAACTTGGAGAACCGAAATTTCGCGCAAAGCAACTCTTCGATTGGATTTACGACAAGCGCGTTTTCGATTTCGACGAAATGAAAAATTTACCTAAATCGTTAAGAAAAAAATTGAGTGAACACGCCGAAATTTTTTCTCTTCGCTCACGCGGCAAAATGATTTCCGATTCAACGGGCACGCAAAAATATTTGTTGATGACTAACGATAATCGCGCGATAGAAGCGGTGATTATACCCGAAGGGAAACGAACCACGCTTTGCGTTTCCACGCAAGTCGGTTGTCCGCTCGATTGCAAATTTTGTGCGACGGGTTTGATGGGTTTCAAAAGAAACTTAACGGCGGCGGAAATAGTCGATCAATATTTACTTTTACAAAGAGATTACGACAAGCAAATTACGAACATCGTTTTTATGGGAATGGGAGAACCGCTACTAAATTATGAAAACACCGTTAAGGCGATTGAAATTTTTATCGCGGAAGAGACGCGCGGATTGAGCAAAAACAGAATTACCGTTTCCACCGCGGGTATTCCGCCCAAAATAATTGCGCTTGCCGAAAGCGGGCTTCGCGTGAAAATCGCGCTTTCGCTTCACTCGGCTTTCGACGAAATTCGCTCGCAACTTATGCCGATAAATAAAAAATATCCGCTCAAAGAAGTTTACGAAGCGCTCGAATATTACGCGCGAAAAACCAAAACGCGCATCACGTTCGAATATACGATGTTCGACGGACTAAACGACCGCGAAGAAGACGTTCGCAAACTTGTCAAACTAACGCGACGCATTCCGTCGAAAATAAATCTAATTCCGTTTAATAGCATCGAACATATGAATCCGGAAAGTTTTTCCGCCTCGCTCAAATCGACGCCGCGCGAACGGATTGAAGAATTCGCCGCAAAACTTCGCGAACAGAACGTAACCGTATTTTTACGCAACACGCAAGGGGACGACATTGCGGCGGCTTGCGGGCAACTCGCCGTGAAGAATCGGAATTGAAAATGAAAGAATTCGATTACATAAAACATTACAAAACGGATGCCGAAGAGTTCGATTATTTTGAAGAACGTCCCGCCGCGACTGCTCACGACGAACGCCGCGTGCGCGAATACATCGCAAGTAAAATTTCGCCGAAATCCCGCTTGTTTCTCGATGTGGGCGCGGGCTCGGCTTGGCTTGCCGAAAAATTTGTCCCGCGCGGCAAAACGGTAATTTCGCTCGATATTGCAACGACGAATCTGAAAAAAGCGGCGGAGAAAATTCCCATGAAAAATCACAAGCAAGTAGCCGCCGATTCGTTTCGCCTTCCTTTTCGCGACGGCGTTTTCGATACCGTTGTCGCATCGGAAATAATCGAACACGTAACGGCGCCGGACGCGTTCGTTAAAGAGTTGTTTCGCGTCGTTAAGCCGCACGGGGAATTGATTATCACAACGCCTTACAAGGAAAAAATTCGCTATGCGCTTTGTATTCATTGCAACAAAAAAACGCCGCTCAACGGGCATTTGCATTCTTTCGACGAAAATATTTTACTCGAACTTTACAACGGCGACGACTTGCTTAAAAAAGAGTGGTTCGTTTTCGGCAACAAAGCGCTTATTTATTTTATGACTTACGTCCTCTTGAAATTTTTCCCTTTCCCGCTGTGGAAATTTGTGGATAAAATCGCAAATCTTATTTGGAACAAACCTGTTCACATTCTCGTAAAATTTTCGAAAAAATAAATTTTCTTGTGGGATAAAAACAAATGAAAGCGGCGCTTTGGCAAGAACCTTCGAATAACGGGAAAATCAAATGTACGTTGTGTCCGCGCTATTGCGAACTCGGCGAAGGACAAAAGGGTTTTTGTTACATTCGTGAAAATATCGACGGAAAAATTTATTCGACGGGATACGGAAAACCTATCGGTCTTGCGATTGACCCGATTGAGAAAAAACCGCTTTTTCATTTTTTGCCCGGAAGCGCAATTTTAAGTTTCGGCACGGCGGGATGCAATCTCGGTTGTAAGTTTTGCCAAAATTGGACGATGAGCAAGGCGCGGCGCGATTTGTCCGGCTCGCACTCGGTCTCGCCCGAAGCGATTGTTGCGACCGCGAAAAAATACGGTACGCCCTCGATTGCTTACACTTACAACGACCCGATTATTTTCGGAGAGTACGTAATTGACATTTCACGATTGGCGAAAGAGGAAAACATTAAATCCGTAATGGTTACCGCCGGCTACATTACCGCGGAAGCCCGCGCGGATGTTTTTCGGTACGTCGATGCCGCTAACGTTGACTTGAAAGGCTTCACCGAAGAGTTTTACCGAAAATACACGTTGGCGCATTTGCAACCGGTTCTCGATACGCTTTTGTGGATTAAAAGAGAAACCGACATTTGGCTTGAAATCACAACGCTTTTAATTCCGGGCGCAAACGATTCGGAAGATGAAATAAAAGCGGAGTGCGATTGGATTGCGGAAAATTTGGGAGACGAAACGCCGTTGCATTTCACCGCTTTTCATCCCGATTTCAAGATGCGCGATTATCCGCCGACACCGTACGACACGCTACAAAAGGCAAGAGAAATTGCGCGCGGCGCGGGAATTAAATATTGCTACGTCGGGAATGTTCACGATACGGAAGGACAAACCACATTTTGTCCAAGTTGCGGCGAGCCGTTAATCAAAAGGAATTGGCATTCGGTTTACGAAAACAAAATTGTTGACGGAAAATGTCCCGTCTGCGGAGAGAAAATAGCCGGAATTTTCAAGATATAAGTTTATTCGGCGTTCAACCTTTCGTAAAGCAAATGTTCGCTGTCGATACCCCAAATTTTCCCGAGTTCTCTGAGTAAGTCAAGTTCTTGTTGCTCAATTCGTTTATCGATGATAATCAAATCGAGAATATACTCGAGAAGATTGATTTTACTTTGCAGCGAAATTGTTTGTCTGAGATATTCCGCCGCCTGATAAAACAATTGTAAACGCTGATTGTAATCGAGCGTATCCAACATTGCCACTTCGTGTTCGAGATTAAATTCACCTTCGAAATTATCCGCAAGAAAATCGAAAATAATGGTGATTTCGGAAGGGTCAACACGCCCGTCAATGCATGCGAAAATATTCAAAATATAAAAACCCGCCTTTATGGAATTCATAGCCTTCCGTTTTTCTTACAAAAATAATTATTAATTTTGCAAAAAATGTGATTTATGTCACAACCACGAATTTTAGTCGGTTGCATCCGCAAATTCGTTTAAGTAAGGAATCGAATCAAGTTCTTTCATTAACGAATCTTTTAGCGCGGTAAACTCTTTCATGTATTTTTTCTTAACCGGTTTTGACGGCGGAAATTTCAAAGCGAGATAGTTGACAGGTTTGCCGTTTACCCAAAAACGAAAATCAAGATGAGGGCCCGTCGAAAGTCCCGTGCTGCCGACGTAACCGATTATTTGTCCTTGCTTTACTTTTGCGCCCACATGAATTCCTTTCGCGAATTTTGAAAGATGCATGTAACCGCTCGAATATGTTGAATTGTGTCTAATGCGAATATAATTTCCTTCTGCGCGTTTTCTTCTTCGCTCGACAACAATTCCGTCGCCGACCGCATGAACGGGTGTGCCGATAGGCGCGGCAAAGTCGATGCCCGTGTGCGCTCTGTAACGGTGCAAAATCGGATGATAACGTCTGTAAGTAAAGCGTGACGAAATGCGTGTAAACTTAAGCGGGGCTTTAAGAAAGGCTTTTCTCAAACTTCCGCCGTTTTCGTCGTAGTAATCAATGTCGTCGCCCTGCTTGAACAGGAAACCGTAATATTTTTCGCCGATGTGTTCGAACATCAATGCTTTTATCGTTCCCACGCCGACGTAATCGCCCGCGATGTAATTTTCGTTGTAAATCACTTTGAACTTATCGCCGTTTCGCACCGCGTTGAAATCCACTTGCCAGGCCAAAACTTCGCTCATCCGCAACGCAAGAACGGGACTTACGCCGATTTCTTCCATTGTCAGCCAAAGCGAGCCTTTTACTATTCCGCCTACCTTCCTTTCGCGCGTCGTAATTTCTTTTTGTCCGCGATAAACCGAAAGAAGCGAATCGGAAAAATCGTAAACAACATAATTTATATCGTCGATTTCATAGACAAAATAAGTTAGTTTGTTTAATGAATCTTTCGTAACGTAAGCGGCGTAAAAATGTTGCGGGCGAATTTTGCGAATGTCGAAAACGGGCTTCGATTTTTTTTCAAGTGTGAGAATTTCCTTGTAACTTAATCCGAAAGGCAAAAGTATGTCGGATAAATTTTGATTTTTCAACACAACGCCGCTGTGTTCGATAAGCGAATCGACAATTAGTCCGTATTCGTTTTTTTTCGGCGCTTCGTTTTGTTCAGGTGTGTTTATTTTACTACCGTCATTCTTTTCAGAACACGAAATTACAAGAAGAAGAAAGAATGAGAGAAGAACGATTTTTTTCATATTGTCGCATTAACCATTAATAAAGTGAAAATTAATTGTCTCAAAATTAACGAAAAAAACGTTCCGATTTTTGAAAATTAGTCAACAAGGTTGAGGTTAAGGCTGAGGAAAATAAATGTAGAGGCATGCGAAAGCGCGCCTTTTATTTAATAGAACGCGGATAACACTGATTTTATTGGATTTCCGCTGATAAAAAAAACTCGCGTCATTGCAAAGACCAAAAATTTCACGTCTTTGCGAACCCGCAAACGGCGGGAACTCGGAATGACTGTGTTTATTTTGGTGGGCGCACGGTGTGGTTGATTGCTTCGTCGTTTATTGCTTGCGCAAAAAATCTAAGCGTAAGGACAAAAAAAATTTCGCGTCATTGCTATCCCGCCGTGGCTGGACAACCATTCACTCAATCATTCATTCATCATTCCCGATTCGGATGTGGCGGCTTTAATTCCATGCTCCGAGAACACAACTTCATTATTATGCCTATTTAAAATTTGCGGATTTAAAATTATCTTATTGT
>CAYZMW010000127.1:0-1630 GCA_964479645.1 uncultured Melioribacter sp.
CAATCAATCTTTATTATCCCTCCATAGCGGGGCAAAATCATAACTAAAATAAATCCGTCTTGTTTGTTGTTCCATTCAAAAATTAAAAATTTTTTGTTCGCAATGAGTTAAATTTTAATTTCGAATTTGTTCTTTTATGAAAATTAAGAAAGGAAAAATAAATGGTTGAAATAGGGAAAAAAGCGCCGCAATTTACTTTGCCCGATAGTTACGGCAACAAGGTGGCTTTGAAAGATTTTCTCGGGAAAAAAGTCGTGCTTTACTTTTATCCCAAAGACAACACGTCAGGTTGTACCAAAGAGGCTTTGGCTTTCAAAGAAGCGCTTCCCGAAATAGAAAAAAGGAACGCGGTTGTTCTCGGTGTAAGCAAAGATTCACAGGAATCGCACGTAAAATTCGCTAAAAAATACGAACTTCCGTTCACGCTATTGAGCGACGAAAAATTAAAAGTAATTCAAAAATACGGTGTGTGGGTTGAAAAAAGTATGTACGGAAAGAAATATATGGGCGTTGAGCGTTCAACTTTCATCATTGACGAAAAAGGAAAAGTCAAAAAGATTTTCAGAAAAGTGAAAGTGGCGAAGCATATCGAAGAAGTATTAAAAGCATTGGACGAATAATGGCGAAAGTGTATTTAACGCGACGCGAAACTTTTAGCGCGGCGCACAGATTGTTCAATCCCGAATGGGACAACGAAAAAAATGACGAAGTTTTCGGTAAGTGTAATAATTATTACGGACACGGACACAACTACTCGCTCGAAGTTGTCGTAGAAGGTGAACCCGACCCGCAAACAGGTTTCATTATTAATCTGACCGACTTGCAAAAAATCATTCATGAAAACGTAATCGAAGTTTTCGACCATAAACACTTGAATTTCGATGTTCCCGAAATGGAGGGGAAAAATCCGACGATAGAAAATCTCGTTGTGATTATTTGGAATTTGTTAAAAGATAAACTTCCGAGCGGCAAATTACACTCGGTTAAAATTTATGAAACGGAGAATAACTATGCAGAATACAGAGGCGAATGAAATTAACATAGAAAAAGTTTCCGCGTTAATAAAGGAATTGTTAACCGAACTCGGTGAAAATCCCGAGCGCGAAGGACTTGTGCGCACACCTTTACGCGTGGCGAAAGCGTACGAATTTTTAACTCACGGTTATCGCACAAACGTTGAGGAAGTCGTAAACGGAGCGGTTTTCGAAGAAGACCACAACGAAATGGTTGTTGTACGCGATATCGATATGTACAGCATGTGCGAACATCACATGATACCTTTTTACGGAAAAGTTCATGTCGCTTACATTCCGAACGGGAAAGTAATAGGTTTGAGTAAAATTCCGCGCATAGTGGAAGTTTTTGCGCGAAGGCTACAAATTCAAGAACGCCTCACAAAACAAATAGCCGACACGTTAATGGAAATTCTTCAACCCGAAGGAGTAGGCGTGGTAATAGAAGCGTACCATATGTGTATGATGATGCGCGGCGTGCAAAAGCAAAATTCGTTTACAGTTACAAGCGCAATGCGCGGCGTTTTTATGGAAGACATTAAGACGCGCAACGAGTTTCTCGGTTTAATACGTTTGCGCGAACCGAACGATAAGTAAATACACTTTAATTATTCGGC
>CAYZMW010000128.1:0-5279 GCA_964479645.1 uncultured Melioribacter sp.
GACTGTGTTTATTTGGCGCGGCGCAGTAATACTACAGATTGCTTCGTCGCTTTTTGCTTACGCAAAAATCTCCTCGCAACGACTGTGTTTGTTTGGTTTGGAGACGACGCGGCGGATTGCTTCGTCGTCCTTGACAGCGGAATTGAAAATTCGGAATTATAGAATTAAATTGTCGTTTGCCGAAAGTCAAAGAGATTATTCGCCCAAACTGCGTGAAAATTAGTATATTAGAAAAATTGAATATGAAATTTTGCAATAATTTCGAGCATTAACTCATGGACGAATTAATCGGGAAAACCCTCGGGGGATACAAAATTATTCAAATTCTCGGACGCGGCGGAATGGGAATTGTTTACCGCGCCTACGATAAAAATCTTGAACGTTACGTCGCCATAAAATTTCTCAAAGCGGAGATAGTGGACAATCCCAATTTGCGCGAAAGATTTAAACGCGAAGCGAAAAATCAAGCGAAACTAAATCATCAAAATATCGCCACCGTTTACGGATTTATCGATTACGAAGGGCTTCTCGGTATCGTAATGGAATATGTCGAAGGTTCGAGCCTCGACAAACTTATTTACTCCCGCCGTCGCTTGCATATTAACGACGCGATTTATTTGATTAAGCAAATCTTAAATGCTGTCGGTTACGCTCACTCAAAAGGTTTTATTCATCGCGATATAAAACCCTCGAACATTATCGTAACCAAAGACGGAATAGCGAAAATTATGGACTTCGGTATTTCGAAATCGATTTTCGAAGACAATTCCATGACAAGAACGGGCGCGAAAGTCGGCACGCCGTTTTACATGAGTCCCGAGCAAATCAAAGGGAAAAACGTAACTTATCACACCGATATTTATGCGCTCGGTTGCACTCTTTACGAAATGATTACGGGCGATCCGCCGTTTCTCGGCGATAGCGAGTTCGAAGTTTTGGACGCGCATATGAAGAAAGAACCACCGAAAATTCATTTGAAATATCCCGACATTCCGCCGATGATCGATGAAATTATTGCGAAAGCCCTTGCTAAAAATCCCGCCGAGCGTTATCAAAATTGTAAGGAATTTTACGACGACATCGTTCGTTTCGAAAAAATGAGAGATTTTTCACCTGGCGGAGGCGTTTACGGTAAACCCGAAAAAAACAAGAAACGTCTGATTATTCCCATTTCCATTATCGGAGGAATTATCGTCGCTTTGCTTGTTTTGATGCAATTTATTGTGGGCGAAGTAGATGACGTTCTAAAAAATAAACGGTACGAAGAATTGGATAAATATAATTTGAAAAACTTTTTCCGTTCTTCGGGCGAATATAATTTTTCGGCTATCGACAAAATACCTTCCGACACAAAACTGAACATAAATCATATCCGTTTTGTCAACGACAAACTCGGTTTCGCCGTGGGAGATTCGGGACTTGTTTTGCGCACGGTTAACGGCGGTTTGAAATGGTACAAAGTGGAAATCGCGAAAAACGATTCGGAATCGGTATTCGGTAAAAACGCCTTTTATTCGAGTTATTTTTTCGAAAACGGCGTGGGTTTTATCGTCGGAGCGAAGGGAACGATTATTTACACGGACGACCTTTTACAATCCGCAAAAAAAATGCCTTTTTTAAGCGACATAAGTTTGTTCGACATCGTCTTTGCCGATCATGACATCGGTCTTATCGTCGGTTCAAGAGGCTCTATTTTCCGTACCGAAGACGGCGGGAAAACATGGCTTAAAGTAAAAAGCGGCACAACGAATTTACTTTACGATACGGAATTTCTCACCAAAACCCTTGTGCTTGCCGCCGGTTGGAACGGCGAACTCTTGCGTTCAACCGATGCGGGTTTCTCATGGCGGAAAGAAAACTCGTTTACACGCAAGTACGTGAAATCTTTGACTTTCAGAGACGACCATTACGGCTTGGCGTGCGGAGGTTCTCACAACGTTTTTTTGACCAACGACGCGGGCGAAACGTGGAAAGAAATTCAAACGGGAAATTCGCTTAATCTTTCGAAAATCAAATTCATCGACGAATTGAAAGTTATCGCAATCGGTAATCGCGGCGTAATTTTATTTTCGAAAGACGCGGGAAAAACTTGGGGAACCGTAAACAGCAAATTATACTATCGTCTGAACGATTTCACCATTACACCCTCGGGCGTCTTGTTTATCGTGGGGGACAACGGCGCTATCATGAAAATTGATCCGAAAGAATAACTTATGGAAAAATTTGTAATTTACGGAAAAAACAGACTCGAAGGAAAAATTAAAATAAGCGGCGCAAAAAATTCCGCATTGGCAATTATGCCCGCAACTTTAATGAACGCGGGGAAAAACATTCTCCGAAACATCCCGGAAGTCAACGACATTTTCACTATGAAAAAACTCCTCGAAAGACTCGGCGCGAAAGTGGAATTTGAAAACGAAACGTTGACAATTGACAATTCCGCAATTTCAAGTCAGGAAGCGCCTTACGAATTGGTAAAAAAAATGCGCGCTTCAATTTACGTTTTAGGTCCGCTCCTGGCAAAATACGGATACGCAAAAGTTTCAATGCCCGGCGGCTGCGCCTGGGGACCTCGTCCGATAAATCTACATCTTGAAGCAATGAAAAAACTCGGCGCGGAATTGGAATTCGAAGAAGGTTACATTATTGCAAAAGCAAAAAAATTACACGGAGCGAAAATAACGTTCGACGTGTCGTCGGTGGGAGCAACGGGTAACGCTCTTATGGCGGCAACACTCGCCGAAGGAAAAACCGTAATTAGAAATGCGGCGATTGAACCTGAAATCACGCTTCTTGCAAATCAATTGCTGAAAATGGGAGCAAACATCGAAGGCGTCGGGAGCAAGACGTTAATTATCGAAGGCGTTGAGGAATTGCACCCGATTGAATGTAGCAATATCGACGATAGAATTGAAGCCGGCACGATGTTAATTGCCGCGGCGATGACGAACGGAAAAATTCAAATCGAATATTCCAATCCCGAACATCTCGACATTCTCTACGAAAAACTTGAAGAGAGCGGCGCCAAAGTATTTGTAAAAAATAACTTAGTTGAAATTGAAGCGCCTACGGGAAATATAGAACCCGTGGATGTTTCCACGGCGGTTTACCCCGGTTTTCCTACCGACTTGCAAGCGCAGTGGATAGCCTATATGACACTCGCAAAAGGAACAAGTCGCGTAACCGATAAAATTTATTTCGACAGATTTAAACACGTGCCCGAACTCAATCGTCTCGGAGCAAACATACAACTTATTGAAAATACCGCAGTGGTAAAAGGCGTAAACACTCTCAAGGGAGCAAAAGTAATGTCCACGGATTTGCGCGCTTCCGCTTCTCTCGTTCTTGCCGGACTTGCCGCCGAAGGAAAAACGGAAGTGCTGCGCATTTATCATCTCGACCGCGGTTACCAGAAAATAGAAGAAAAATTGAGTGCGTTAAACGCAAGGATTGAGCGCGTTAAAACCGACGAATTTTAACTCTTCTGAAATGAAAGGTAAAAAAAATCGCATATTTTTTCTCGTTATTTTAATTCTCGGCGCATTTAATTTTCTTTTTAGTTTCGTCCCTTTGCTTTCGGATTTCAGTTACGAATTCTCGGCGGCAAACGCTCTTCTTTTTTTCATTCTAACACCTATATATTTCAGAACGATTATTAAATCCAAGGCAAAAACCGAAATCGCATTCATGAAAATCGCTTCCGAAATCTTTTTTCTGTTTATGCTCCCGATTATTATTGCACTTGCCACCGGAAGCGCATGTAAATGCTCGTTGAAAAACGGTTTGCTCTTTTATTTTTCAATCCCCTTTTTCACTTTTGTATATTCGTTTTTAATCACGTTCCATTTGAAGAATTTGAACGGTGTAAAATTTTACGGAGCATATTTTTCTTTATTTCTTCTATTTCTTGTTCAACCTTTTTTCGAAATATATTTTCACCCGCAAATTTATTTTTACAATCCTGTTATAGGTTATTTTCCGGGAACGATTTACGACAAATACATTCCGATTGATTCTAAACTAATCGCATACCGAATTTATATTCTCCTTTTTCTCTCTATTCCGTTCCTAATTAAAAATAAGACATACGTTTTCCCGCGACTATTTATCTTGCTATTCGTTGCTATGTTCCCGCTAAAAATCCTTTTCGGCTTCAGCACTACATTCGACAAATTGGAAAAAACGGCGCAAAGAAAATTGTTTAACGAGAAATTTAACATATATTTTTTTTACGACGCCGACACTTTATCACGTCGGTTTACCCTTCTTGAACATGAATATTACAAAACGGAAATAGAGAATGCACTAACCGACACTTTCTCTTTTGCAATCAATTCATTCATTTTCAAGAATAACGAACAAAAAAGAGAATTTTTCGGTGCTCCTAACGCCGATGTATCCAAACCGTGGCAATATTCAGTTTTCACCACAAAGAATTCGGCGACACTGAAACACGAACTTGTTCACGCCTATTCGGCGAAATACGGCAAATCGTTTTTGCGACTTTCAGGCAATTTAAATCCCGCTTTAATTGAAGGACTTGCCGTTGCGATTGAAAACAATTTTTACGGTAAAGATGTAACCGAAATAGCGGCGGCTTTTTATGCTAAAAACATTTCGTTAAACCCGGAGCGGCTGTTTACGTCTTACTCATTTTTCTCATCATCGCCTGCATTAAGTTACCTTTTCGCGGGAGCATTTGTGAAATATTTACTTGAAATTTACGGAAAAGACAGATTTGTTAAATACTATTTAAACGATGATTTTGAAAAAAGTTATAATACGCAACTTAATAAAGTGAGCAACGATTTTTTCGAGTATTTGAAGAATTATCATTTTCCTTTGCGCGACACAGTGCTGATAAATTTCGTACTTGAAAACAAACAACTCTTTCATACTTTTTGCCCGCATTATGTCGCGGAGCAAGAGCATGTGGCAAGAACTTCATCTGTAACCGATGCAAAGAAAATTTACAAAAAATTATACCTAAATTACAATGCTCCCGCCGATTTTTTTAATTATCTCAATCTTGAAATAAATGACGGAAATTTCGCCGAGGCGTACGCGTTTTTACTTGAAAACAAAGCGAAATTTACACGGTCGGGTTACAAATTGAAGTTTCTCGATTATGAAATATCGCTCAAAATCCTAAATAATGACACCTCCCGAATCGGCGGACTTATTACTTCGCTTGAAAAAACCTCGCCGTTTTTATATTACGTAATAAAAGCGGACTTTTACCGCGAAATCCTTGTTTATCCCGACTTGGGAAAAAGACT
>CAYZMW010000129.1:0-3185 GCA_964479645.1 uncultured Melioribacter sp.
CTTTTACTATTATCCCGTTGATTAATATCTTCACTACCCAACTCTTTTTGTGCACGTCGATGCCGACGAATATTTTTTGTCCATTAAAGTTTAATTTGTTATTTTTCATAGTAGAGTTCCCCATGACCGTTTATAAAAAAACTAAATTTAGTTAGATAAATAAATTTTGTCGCGATAAAATCAAATGACTTTGGATTTTATCGACGACTTAAACAATAACTTTGCGGCAGGGGAACTCTTTCTTTTTTTCTTATTCTTCTTCTTTTGTCCTTTTTCCTTTGTTATTGGATTTTAAACATAAGTTCTACAAATAAATACTAACTTGTTACGCGTTACTCGTCACTTGTCACTATTTTATTTTAAGATTTACTTCGATTTTCTTATTTTAAACTCGAGTAAAAATAACGGGTGGAAAAATGGGGCGGACGATTTTTCTTTTCCTGTTAATTTCCGTTTACGTAAGAGCGCAAATTGAACCCGCGGCAAGACAAATTGCCACGGGCAATTCCACTCTTGCACGCGCCGATGATGTTTTTGCGATTTTCGTAAATCCCGCGGGACTTGCGCAACTTTCGTGGAGCGAACTCGGAATCTATTATTCACCCGCACCGTTCGGATTAAAAGAGCTTTCAAACGGTTATTTCGCCGTGAATTACAACTTCGATTTTCTTTCCTCCGCCATCGGCGCAAAAATTTACGGCTACGACCTCTATCGCGAAACGTCGCTTTATCTCGCGCTTGCTAAAAGATTTTTTCACGAATTTTTTGTCGGGATCACGCTTTCCTACAAATCGGTTTCAATCGAAAATTACGGCAACGCGGGCGCGACGGTTCTCGATGCGGGAATACTCTATTATTTAACGCGCAATCTTTCATTTGCCGTCGTTGCAAAAAACCTTTTCCGCGGAAGTTACAGCGGAGAGGAAAACGAAATTCCGAGTTCTGTAAGTTTCGGCGTTTGTTATTTCCCGCTCGACAATGCTTCCGCGAATTTCGCAGTAACGCAAGAACTTGACGCCTCGCCGAATTTCAAGGCGGGAATTGAATACGGCATTTTCCGTTACATCGATTTGAGACTTGGAATTGAAACCGAACCGAAGGTTTACTCGGCGGGCTTGGGCGTTAAATACAAATTTTTCGAAATTGATTACGCCGCGCTTGTTCATCAAACTTTGCCGCTTTCTCATCAAATCGAAATAATTGTCGCGTTTGAAAATATCGAACAACGCCGAGAAAAAATCGAACGATTTTTATCGATAAAATGAAAGCCGCAATTTTCGCGATAGCGTTTTTATCCGTGTTAAATACGCTTTTTGCGCAGAATAAAAACGAACCGACCGCGCGGGAAATTATCGACGAATACGTCCGCACGATTGCCGAAAACGAAGAAAGTTCGTCGGTTATCGATTTACTCGAAGAATTTGCGCGGAACAAAATAAACATCAACTCCGCCGATTATATCGAACTTGCGCAACTTCCTTTTCTCGATTACAATTCAATTTCAAAAATCATTTCTTATCGCGAACACAAAGGTAAATTTAATTCTCTCGACGAATTATACGACGCCGGATTGAGTGCCGATGTCGTAAGAAAAATCAAGCCGTTTCTGAAACTCGAAAGCAAACCGCATTTTGAAAAACCGCACACAACGCTTGCGATGAATCTGCGAACACGCGCTTTGTACGACGAAAAGAAATCCGCATCGTTAAATTTTAATTCGTCGAAAACTTACGCTCGCTACATTGCGAAATTAAACGACAACTTGAATTTTAACGCGGTCGTGGAAAAAGACGCGCTTGAAAATAATTTTTTCGATTACAAAAGCGCGAATCTCGTTTGGCGTTCGCAAGGTTTTTTAAGAACCGCGCTTGCGGGAAGTTATTCCGTGCAGTTCGGACAAGGACTTGCGGTTTGGTCGCCTTATTTTTTTTCGAAAGGAAGCGATATTAAATCGTCGGTTGTCAAAAGCGGCGAGATTATCGCGCCGCACAAAAGTTCGGAAGAAAACCGATTTTTCAACGGCGCGGCGGCAAGCGTAAGCGCGGGCAATTTCGGTTTCGCGGCGTTTTATTCGCGCAAAAAATACGACGCCGCAATTCACGAAGGCGCGTTTTCATCATTGTCGGAAAGCGGTTTGCACACGGATGCAACCGAAATCGCAAATGCGAGCGCGCTTGAAATTACGGCTTACGGCGGAATTGCCTTTTATCGAGCAACAAACATACGCGCTTCTGTTTTGTATATGAAAAATATTTTTTCCGATACATTCTCGCCGCACGATGCGAAAACACCATACGGCACGCAGGCGGATTATCTTTCGTTCGAAAGCAAATTCGCACTGAAAAATTTCAATTTCGCTTGTGAAGTTTCCACAACGAAAAACTCTACCGCTCAATTTTATTCCGCGCAGTTTGTTTTATCGCGCACGCTTTCAATTATCGGCGCGTTTCGTCATTATTCCGAAAATTATTATTCGCTTTGGGCGCGCGGTTTCGGCGAGTACGATAACACAAACAACGAAAAAGGCTTTTTCTTCGGAACAATAATTCGCACGAATTACGGAAGACTTGCCGCGTATTACGACATTTTTTCAACTGTTGCGCCGACCGAACGACTGCCTTTCCCGATTGACGGAAGCGATTTTTTAATCGATTTTATTTCGCGAAAATTTTTAAAAACAAAAATTCAATTGCGCGCAAAAAGTGAAAAGAAACAAACGTATTCCGCAGTGAACGACGCGGACACCAAACAAGAAATCGCCTACAAAACGGAGCGATTCAGAGCGGCGGCTATTACCGAAATATCGCGCTCGTTGAAAATTAAAACCCAAGCGGACGTTACGCTTTATTCGAAAGAAGCGGAAACCTCCCGCGGTTATTCTCTCTCCGAAGCCGTCATTTACCGCGCCGAGAATTTTTCGTTCGTTGCATTTCTTTCGTTTTTCAACACCGACGATTACGCTTCGCGCGTTTACGTTTATGAATACGATTTGGACGGAGTTTTTCGAAACACGGCTCTTTTCCACAGAGGTGCGAGATATTATACCCTTGTCAAGTGGAAAGTTTTCGGTTCACTTAAGTTGTCCTTAAAGTTTGCCGAAACATTTTACACGAATGAATATTTTCTTGACGAGCCGAATAAAAATTCGTTCAAAACCTTTTCTTTTCAAATAGAATACAATCCGC
>CAYZMW010000130.1:0-11208 GCA_964479645.1 uncultured Melioribacter sp.
ATCGGTTTTTCAACCAAAACGTGTTTTCCGCTTTCAAGCGCCTTTTTTGCGATCTCGTAATGCGTTTCGGCGGGCGTGGCGATAATCACCGCATTTATTCTATCATCCGAAAAAATCTCATCGGGATTTGCTGTGAATTTAATTTCGGAATTAATTTCCCTAACCGTTTTCCGCGCGTGTTCCGAAAAATCGCAGACCGTGATTTGATTTGCGGCAAGCAAGGAATTGGCGGTTCTTACATGATTTTTACCCCAACGTCCCGCTCCGATAATCGCCACGTTTATTTCATTTAACGAATTCATTTTTCCTCCGAAAATAAAATCAAGATTGAGATTAAGGCTAAGGTTAAGAAAAATTGTTTAACATAAATTTAAAAATCATATTTCGCAATCCTAACCTCAGATTCAACCTTCTTCAACAACTCGTCACTCGTTACGCGTCACTCGTCACTGATTAATAAATTTGTCTATCGTTTCAACCACGTAACTTATCTGCTCATCGGTTAATTCGGGATAAATCGGGAGCGCAAGCGAATGCTCCGCCGCAAAATTCGAATTCGGATAGTCTTCGTCCTTCGCATTCAAATCCGCAAAACATTCTTGTCTGTGAAACGGCACCGGATAATAAATTTCCGTAGCTACGCCGTTCTCTTTTAAGAATTCACGCAATTCATCTCTTTTCTCCACACGAATTACATATTGATTGTAAATGTGATAATTTTTATGTCCACTCTCTTTGTAAACCGCCTTGGGAAGCAGAACTCTGTTGTTTTCATCGAACTCGATTTTCCCTTCCGTCTGAGCCAATCCTTTTTCGATGAACAACTTCGTGTACAACTCCGCGTTGCTTCTTCTTTTTGCAGACCAATCGTTCAAGTGCGGTAATTTCACGTTTAGAACCGCGGCTTGAATTGCGTCCAAGCGAAAATTTCCACCTACAATTTTATGATAATATTTCGGCTTTCCGCCGTGAACACGCAGAATTCTCAACTTCTCGCCAAGTTCGTCGTCGTTTGTTACAACCATTCCACCGTCGCCGTAACCGCCAAGATTTTTACTCGGGAAAAACGAAAAGCAACCGATGTCGCCAATCGTCCCGGCGCATCTTCCGTCCGAATATTGCGCCGAAATCGCTTGCGCGCCGTCTTCGATTACTTTCAAGCCGTGTTTTCTCGCAATTTCAACAATCGGTTTCATATCGGCGACTTGTCCGTAAAGATGAACCGGGATTATCGCTTTTGTCTTATCCGTAATTTTCGCTTCAATATCTTCCGGCAACATGTTGAACGTTACGGGGTCAACATCCGTAAAAATCGGCTTCGCGTGCAAGCGCGCCACAACGCCGGCGGTAGCAAAGAATGAATACGTCGGAACGATAACTTCGTCGCCAGGACCAACACCGATTGACATCAACGCAATCAAAAGCGCATCCGTGCCGGACGAAACTCCGATTGCATGTTTCACGCCGATAAATTCCGCAACCGCGTCTTCAAGTTTTTTAACTTCGGGACCAAGTATAAAATATTGACTTTCGGCGACCTTTAATATCGCCTCATCCAATTCCTTTTTCAACGTCGCATATTGCGCTTTCAAGTCTAATAACGGAATGTTCATTTTAACTCCTAATTCAAATTTTTATTTTAATAACACGTCTACTATTCTTTTCGCGGCATTGCCGTCCCACTTTTCGGGAATTTCTCCGATTTTTTTCTTACCAGATAAAACTTCAAGAGAAGCCTTTTCCGCCTTTTTCAAATCAGTGCCAATTAATTGATTCGTGCCAATTTCCACGGTTATCGGGCGCTCGGTGGAATCTCGCAAAGTAATGCACTGCACCCCGTAATAAGTTGTTTCTTCCTGAATTCCACCGCTATCGGTAACTACAAGTTCGGCACTTCTAATTAATGCTTGAAAATCAATATATCCGATAGGTTCGGTGAGAAGTATCCTTTCACTCAATTTATTTAGTAATTCGAATTTCGAAAGGTTTGCTTTGGTTCTCGGATGAACAGGAAAAACTATTTGTCTTTCTTCCGCAAGTCGATTTAAGAAATCGACCAATTTCTCCAACGACGCACGCGTGTCAACATTGCTCGGTCTGTGAAGAGTGATTAAAATATATTCGTTTTTCTTAATACCAAGTTCATTATGAATATTCGAACGTTCGGTTTTGGGTAAAAAATTAATTAACGAATCAATCATAACATTTCCAACGAAGAAAACTTTTTCCTCTTTTACTCCCTCATTCCGCAAATTCATTATTCCGCTTTTTTCAGTAACAAAAAGATAATCGGAAATCCTATCGGTTAATATTCTGTTGATTTCTTCTGGCATTCGCATATCAAAACTTCTCAAACCGGCTTCGACGTGCACCAAATCGATATGCAATTTTTTAGCCGTCAGTCCGCACGCAATAGTGGAGTTAACGTCGCCAACAACTAAAACCATATCGGGCTTTTCTTGAAATAAAATTTTCTCGAACTCAATCATTATTTTACCGGTTTGTTCGGCGTGCGTTCCGCTTCCTACACCAAGATAAAAATCGGGTTTCGGCAATTCCAAATCCTCGAAAAAAACTTTACTCATCTTTTCGTCGTAATGCTGCCCAGTGTGACAAATTAAATGCTCAACCTCATTCCCTCTCTTTTCAAATTCTTTGTGCAAAGGAGCGACCTTCATAAAGTTCGGACGCGCGCCCACAACTGAAATTATTTTTTTCATAATTAACCTTTTGAATAATTAAATTTTCAATTTCAACACAGCTCCGCCACCTCGGTTACATACCGATGATAGCGGAAAAATTTAAAATTTAAATATAACTCCGACGGACGAATTCTTTCACTCTTTTTTCTCGGATTTGCATTAAATTAGATTTTAAATTACTTCCACATTTAACCCTTAAACCTCTCCTCAACCTCAATCTCAACCTTAACTCTCAATTTGTTACTTTAATAGAACGCGAATGAGACGGATTTCTATTAATTATGAATTATGAATTATGAATTATGAATGAATGAATGATTGATTGATTGATTGAATGAATGAATGAATGGATGAATAAAAATACTTTTTAATTTTGCCTTTTGAATTTTTAATTAAAAATCAGCGTCCCATTAAAAGCTTCTCAACCTTAACCTCAGCCTCAACCTTAATTTACTAAACGCTCTCCGCTCGACACTAAACGCTATAACGCTATTTTGAATTGATTGGTTGATTGGCTGAGTGACTGAATAAAATGTTAAATGTTGAATTCTGTCATGTCAAGTCGGTGAGTGAACTTTTAATTTTTAATTTGGAATTTGGAATTTAGAATTCGTCACGCGTCACTCGTTACTCGTCACTCTTCTCATTTCCTTTTTAATTTCACCAAGCAAATAAATGCTACCGATTACCGCAAGACAATCGTTTTTCACCGTCCGAATAAAATCGGAAATAAATTCGCTTTTCCCTTCAAGAACCGCAACGTTTTTCAAACCTATTTTTTCGGCAACAGCAAGTAATTCGTCGGTGGTCAGCGCGCGGTAGAAATCAATTGCGGTCAGATAAATTTTATCGAATTTATCCTTGAACAATTTCAAAATTTCGGAAACGTTTTTATCGCGCAAAGCGCCGTAAATCAATATTTTCTTTGCGCAACATTTTTGCGCGGATTGCTTCGCGAATTCTTCAAGAAAAATCGAAACGCCTTCGTAATTGTGCGCCGCATCGAAAACAACGAAAGGTCTTTCAGAAACAATTTCAAAACGTCCCGCCAAATCGGTGTTTCCCGCAACGTTTAGAATTCCGTTGTTAATCGCACTAACATCAATCACGGGTAAAGTCTTTTGAACCGCAAGCGCGGCAAGTGCCGCATTCCTCAACTGATGCGCGCCGACAAATCCGGTTTTGTAAATCGTGAAGTTTTTATTTTCCAACAAATGCAAGCGAACATAATCGCGTTCAATTTGGGCAAAATCTTCGAGAGCAAAAAACTCCGATTTTTTCGCACGCGCCGTTTTTTCAATTTCCGCTCTCGCCTCCGTCGGCATTACACCGCAAAAAACTCTCGAACCTTCCTTTATTATTCCCGCTTTTTCGCGAGCAATTTCAGGCAACGTCTCACCGAGTATTCGCGTGTGTTCGAAACTTATCGTCGTAATAATTTCCGCCAGCGGATTCATCGTATTCGTCGCATCGAGTCTTCCGCCCAAACCCGTTTCGATTACTGCGTAATCAACTTTTTGCTCGTAAAAATACGCAAACGCCAACGCCGTCGTAATTTCGAAAAAGGTAATTCTTTTCTTTTCAACGGCTTCGAGATTTCGCTCGATAAACTTCACCACAAAATCTTTTTCTATTTCCTTGCCGTTGATTTTAATGCGCTCCGTAAAATCAACGAAATGTGGCGACGTAAACATTCCGACCTTAAAACCCGCCTCTTGTAAAATCGAAGAAATAAACGCAACAGTGCTTCCTTTTCCGTTAGAACCCGCAACGTGAAAGGTCTTTAATTTCAATTGCGGATTACCGATTTCGGCGAGAAAATTTTTGACGTTTTCCAAACCGAGTTTCATGCCGAGTTGACGAAGCGAAAATATTTTTTCAACGGCGTCGGAATATTTCATCATAGGTCGTATGTGGCGGTTAATTGCGAAATGTTTTCAATGCCTTCGGTTTTGCAGAACCGTTTTATGCCGTCGAGAATTTCGAGGCTTACTTTCGGATTAATGAAATTCGCCGTGCCTATTTGAATCGCGCTTGCGCCCGCAATCATAAATTCGACTGCGTCTTCCCACTTCGAAATGCCGCCGAGACCGATTATCGGAATATCAACGGAGCGGGAAATCTCCAAAACTTTAGCAAGCGCTATCGGCTTGATTGCGGGACCCGAAAGTCCGCCCGTTACATTTTTGATTTTCGGCTTGCGCGTGTAAATATCGAACGCCGTTCCGACAAGCGTATTTATTGCGGAAACCGCGTCTCCGCCTTCATCTTTAACGGCTTGCGCGAAATCCGCAATCGTAGTCGTGTTCGGCGAGAGTTTTACAATTAAGGTTTTATTCGTTAACGGACGAAGCGTCGCCGTAATTTTTCGCACGGCTTTAATGTCGTTTCCGAAAAGCAATCCGCCGTCTTTGACATTCGGACAAGAAACGTTTATTTCAAACGCTTTAATTACCTTGAATGAATTAAGTTCGCGCACGCACGTCGCGTATTCTTCGAACGAACTTGCGGCGATGTTGCAAATAACCGTAGCGCCGAGTTTTTCGAGCATCGGAACTTTTTCTTCGATAAATCGTTCAAGTCCAATATTTGCAAGCCCTATCGCGTTCAGCATCCCCGAAGGCGTTTCCGTAACGCGTTGTGGCGGATTTCCGGCGCGCGGTTTCAACGAAATCGATTTTGTTACGATTGCGCCGATTTTATTCAAATCGATAAACTCGGAAATTTCGTCGCCGTATCCCACAGTTCCCGAAGCCAATAAAATCGGGTTCTTCAGTTTCAGCGAGCCTATTTGAACGCTTAAATTCGGTTCGTTCATAAAATCACTTCCTTCGAATTAAAAACGGGTCCGTCTTTGCAAATCAAAAAATACCCTTGCACGTCCGCTTTCTCGATTGCGCAACCTTGACAAAGTCCTATTCCGCAAGCCATTGCGCTTTCCACCGAAATTTCGAGTTCGATTTTTTTTTCTGCGAAAAAATTTTTCGCGGCTTTTAACATCGGAACGGGTCCGCACGCGAAAGCCTTTATTTTACTTGACTTCCGCTCGTTTAAGATTTTCTCCGCAAGTTCGACGGCGGTGCCGTGAAATCCGACGGAACCGTCGTCCGTAGCAATTAAAAATTTATCCGTTACGTTTTCGGGAATTTTTCCTTCGCTTGAAAATCCCGCAACCGCCAAAATATCTTTTTTCTCTTCAACTAATTTTTGATAAAGAAACGGAAACGGCGCAACGCCCGCGCCGCCTGCTAAAAAAAACGCTGTGTCAAAATCCCCAGTGTAATTAAATCCTTTACCCAGAGGTCCAAGAATATTCACAACGTCGCCCGTTTTCTTGCGCGAAAGGATTTCCGTCCCCACGCCTACAACATCAATCATAAATTCGATTTCGTCGTTCTCAACGTTCGAAATCGAGAAAGGTCTGCGCAGTAAAGGCGCGGCTGTTTCGCTTGTTTTTATTTCGCAAAATTGTCCGGGCAAAGCGGCTCTTGCGATTTGCGGGGCTTTAACTCTTAAAAGAAAAAATTTCTCGGCGATGAATTTATTGGAAACGACAACTGCATCTTCAATAAATTTGCTCATTAAATTTTTCCGCCCAAGAAATGTTTTTCAATGTCGGTGATTTTATCGAGCCTTCTTTGATGTCGCTCGCCGAGAAACTCCGATGCGAGCCAAACTTTAATTATCGATTTAATCGTTTCCGTGCCGAGTGTTTTCGCGCCAAGCGCAAGAACGTTTGCGTCGTTGTGTTCGCGTGAACTCTTTGCGGAAAATTCATTGTAACAAGTTGCGGCGCGAATGCCGGGAACTTTGTTCGCCGTAATTGCGGAAGGAATTCCCGTTGCATCGAAAATTATTGCGAAATCCGTTTCGCGCAATGCGACTTTCTTTGCGGCGGCAAATGCGAAATCGGGATAATCGCACGAATCGGGCGAATGAGTGCCGAGGTCAACAATTTCATATTCGAGTTCTTTGAGAAAAGATTTCATTTCTTCTTTAATTGCAAAACCGGTGTGGTCGGAAGCCAATGCTATTCGGCGTCCGAGCGACTTCATGCCGTTATCGATACTGTGTTTGCTGACTTCGCGCGGCGTGCCTTTTTCGTCAACGATTACCGTAATTTTCAAATCGTTAATTTTATCTCGCGCCGCTGGCGTAATAATCGCATTCTTTTCCACGTGCAAAGTATTTACGCCTTTGCGAACAAGCGCGACAATATCGTTTTCCGTAATCAGTTTTCTTTTCACAGCAATTCGTCTCTGTTTCTTACTTTGAGAAAATCGACAACGTTTTTCACGCTTTGCGCGTCGTCGCGGTTGCAAACCAAAAGCGCGTCCTTCGTTTCAATCACAACGAGATTTTCCACGCCGATTACCGCCGTGAATTTCTCCTTGTTGTAAATGTACGACCCGAAAGTTTTTTCCGCATAAACGTCGCCGATTTGCGCATTGCCGTGTTCGTCGTGTTCGGAAAGTTGATAAACCGCTTCCCAACTTCCGACGTCGTTCCAATCGAACGAGCCTTTTATCAAGTAAACTTTGCCCGATTTTTCCATCACGCCGTAATCTATCGAAATGCTTCGCAACTGCCCGTAAACATTGCGCAAAACCGTTTCGAAATTGTCCGAACCGTAAGCCTCGCGGATTTCCAAAATTCCGTGATACAAATCGGGCATGTGATTTTCAAGTTCCGAAAGAATTACGTCGCTTCGCCAAATGAACATTCCCGAGTTCCAATAAAAATCGCCCGATTTCACAAAACGTTTAGCCGTGGATAGATTCGGCTTTTCGGCGAACGTTTGCACTTTGAAAATTCCGGGCGCGGCTTCTTCTTCACCGATTTGAATATAACCGTAGCCCGTTTCCGGTCGTGTCGGCACAATTCCGATGGTTACAAGCGCGTCGTTCTTGTAAGCGAAATCAGCGGCGTTGGCAAGTGTTCCTCTAAAATCGTTTTCGTCTAAAATCAAATGGTCGGCCGGAAGCGTAACGATTACGCTGTCGGGGTCGATTTTATTGATTATCGCCGCGCTCAAACCGACGCACGGAGCGGTGTTTTTACCGAATGGCTCGGCGATAATATTTTCGGCGGGAACATCGGAAAGTTGCTCTGCAATTTGCTTTTTCTGAATTTCATTCGTAATCACAAAAATTTTATCGTTTTCAACAAGTCCGTTCAGGCGCTTTACGGTCGCCTGTATCATGGTGTCGTCACCGAAAATTTTAAGCAATTGTTTCGGCGTGGCGGCACGGCTACGCGGCCAAAAGCGCGAACCGACTCCCCCCGCCATAATTACGGCATAAATATTCATCCTTCCTCCTTTCGTGATGTAATGCTGCGCGCAAGTTCAATAAACTGCGAAACATCGACCTCTTTTTTCTTTAATTTCGCAACAATAACAATCAAGCATGCGCGCATCGCTTCTATTTCATCGGGGCGCGAACTTCCCCGCGCAATTATTTCTCCGAAAAGTTCGTTGAAAATATTTTTCATTTCCGAAATCAACGGATCGTCGAAACTTTCAAGAAGCGCATTTATGCGATTTACTATTTCCATAAAATTTTCTTTGTCGTCCGAAGAAATATTTCCCGTAACACAAAGATTCAAATACTCGTCAACACTGCGAATTAAATTCAAAATTTCGAGAGCCGATTCCGCGAAGTCGTTTTCGCTTTGCGCTTTTTCGGGGTGCGACAATTCTCCGCGCAAAACGTTAAGTTTTTCCGCCAAATCATCGGGGTCAAAATCGTCGAAAACTTCGCGAACAATCGGGATAAGTTCGTTGACTTGCTTTGTCATTTCCGCGCTGAGTTCCGCAAAATTCGGGACGGAATGAGTGTACTCGATTACGTTTCCGAGTTTTATTGCGAACTTCGCAAACGCCGTAATCTTTTTCATTTCGGAAACCGCACGTTCAAGCTCGGCGCATTCGGTAAGAAACTCTTTAATTAATGTGTGATTTATCAAACGTTTGGAAACGAGGCGCAAATTTTCCGCCGCGTTTTCATAGGTTTGAATAATATATTCTTTTTCCCAATTCAAATACGTAACAAATAAATTTTAGTAAAATTAAATTTAAGAAAAATAGTCTAAAAATTCGGGGGATTTTACGGGACGTACTTTCAGAAAAATTAAAACAAAGTGGCGGGACGACGATTTTCTTTTTACAAAATTTCAGGAAAACATTTCCGCCCGTTTTTTTATCTTTACTTATCGATTTAGTTTAAATGAAAAAAAGAAAAGGAAATATAAAATGGCTTTGACAAAAAAATATTTAAAGACTCGCCCCGTTTGCAAAGTAACGTTCAAAATTGAGCCGGAAAAAGGAAAGCGTTACTCTTCCGCCGCATTGCTCGGGGATTTCAACAATTGGGACGCAAATGCAACTCCGATGAGAAAATTGAAAAACGGCGGTTTCAGTGTCACGGTAGATTTGGAAACGAACAAAGAATATAAATTTCGCTACTTGTTCGACAACGTGACTTGGGATAACGAACCGCAAGCCGATAAAAGCGTTCCCACTCCTTTCGGCGATTCCGAAGATTCAGTTGTGGTTTGTTAAAGCGAAAGATTAATACGAACGGGATTTGAGCGGGCGACGGGACTCGAACCCGCGACATTCAGCTTGGGAAGCTGACACTCTACCAACTGAGTTACGCCCGCAAAAACAAATAAGCGACGTGTAAAAATATTTCATAAGCGGAAAATTCACAACCTGAATTTACTCTTCCTTGTAAGTTAATTCCACTTTTATTTTAAACTCGGCGCCGCTGAAAAGGGAATATTTAACATCGCTTATCGTACAATTGTAATCTTCGCCGACAAGTTCGGAAATAGCTTCCGCGATTTTATCTTCAAGCTCGCCGACGCTAATCGATTTCAGTTTGTTTTTTAACAATTTTTCCATGTCAACGTTTTTTTCTTTCATTTGTATCCTCGCTTTCGTTTCCTCTTTTTTAGACGCCCGAAAGCGCCGCAAGTTTCTCAGCCTCTTATTAAAGCAAGAAGTTCCTCCGTCTTTTCACGCATCAGAGCCTCGTCGCCCCGTGTTTCCACGTTTAAGCGCAATAACGGTTCGGTATTGCTCATTCTTACGTTAAAGCGCCACGTGTCGTATTCCACGCTAACGCCGTCGAGGAAGTCCGTTTTTCCGTCGGAATACTTTTCTTTGATTTCTTCAAGTTTCGCCTTCGGATTTTCAAGACGCGTATTTATTTCACCCGAACACGGATATGCACGCATCATTTCGCCGACAAGCTCGGAAAACGGCTTGTCTTCCGCGGTCATCAATTGTAAAATCAATAAAAACGGTATCATACCGCTATCGGAATAATAATTTTCTCGGAAATAATGGTGCGCCGACATTTCGCCGCCGTAGATTGCGTTGACTTCGCGCATTTTCTGCTTGATAAACGCATGTCCGCTTTTTGAAACCACCGGCGTTCCGCCCGCTTTTGTTACGACGTCAATCGTATTCCAGACAAGGCGCGGGTCATGCACGATTTTTTCGCCCGGATGTTCTTTAAGAATGGATTTCGCGAGTAAACCTACAATGTAATACCCTTCAATGAAATTTCCTTTTTCGTCGAAGAAAAAGCAACGGTCGTAATCGCCGTCCCATGCAACGCCCAAATCGGCGCCGCTTTCTTTTATCGCATCGATTGTCGATTGGCGATTTTCAGGCAAAAGGGGATTGGGTACGCCGTTCGGGAATTCGGGGTCGGGCTCGTGAAAGACTTTTACCATTTCGATCGGCAAAGCGTCTTCTATTGCATCAAGAGCGGGACCTATACAACCGTTTCCCGCATTTACCACAACTTTGTACGGCTTGATTTTTTCGGCGTCATAAAATCTTTTCAACGACTCGATAAACTCGTTCATCAAATCGTAATTCGTTACCGTCCCTTTTCTTGCGGCTTTCGGTTGCAAGTCGTCGTTTAAAATCATTTCTTCGATTTCGTTCAATCCCGAATCGTAACCCATCGGCACGGAACCGCGTTTAACGAATTTCAATCCGTTATATTCCGGCGGATTGTGGCTTGCGGTAATCATTATTCCGCCGTCCGCATCGAAGTGAGGCGTACCGAAATAAATCATTTCCGTACCGCAAAGTCCCAAATTAATCACATCCGCACCCGCTTCGTTCAAACCTCGGGTAAGCGCGTCGGCAAGCACGGGCGAAGATTTTCTAACATCGTAGCCTATTACAACCTTTTTCGCCCGAAGCAATTTCGCAAAAGCAAGTCCCACTTTATACGCAAGGTCTTCGTTCAATTCCGAAGGAACTTTTCCTCTGATATCGTACGCTTTGAAACCTGGAATTTTCGCCATTTCATCCTCACAATTTATTATAAATCAACTGCGAAAGATAATTATAAAAAGTCAAAAAAAGAATTTGGGAGTTAAGAAGATGTAAAGTGTCGGAGGTTTAGACAATTTTATTTTTATTAAACGTTTGTTAACTTTTATTCTTCTCTTTTTATCTGATTATTTAATACACAATGAC
>CAYZMW010000131.1:0-23578 GCA_964479645.1 uncultured Melioribacter sp.
ACGGAAATAGACACCGCTCACGCTCCACATTCGATTGAATTAAAAACAACGGCACACGTACTCGTAAAGGCGAAGTACGAAAAGCGAAGAAAAACGGCTAACGTCGTTGCGTTACTCGAAGGCGCGGACGAAAAGCTGAAAAACGAATACGTTGTAATCGGCGCTCATCTCGACCACGTCGGAATGCAAGCGGGGGAAGTTTATTTCCCTGGCGCAAACGACAATGCATCCGGCTCGGCAACTGTTCTCGAAACGGCTAAAGCGTTTGCGGTAAATAAAATCGGACCGAAAAGAAGCGTTATCTTTGTTCTTTTTTCCTCGGAAGAATCGGGCTTGTACGGTTCGAAATTTTTCGTCGAACATCCGCCCGTCCCGCTCGAACAAATAAAGGCGATGATTAATCTCGATTGCGTTGCGCACGGCGACAGTCTAAAAATAGGCGGCGGAAAAAGCGCGCCTGAACTTTGGGATCTTGCGCGAAAACTTGACGAACAATTTACGCGCATAACGGTCGCATCAACTTGGCACGGCGGCGGCGCGGACGCAACGCCATTTTTCAAGAAAGGAATTAAAACGCTTTATTTCGTTTCCACGAATAGTTACACTTATTTGCATTTGCCCCAAGATACGCCGCAAACGCTTAATCCGCACTTGTTCGAAAAAGAAGCGCAACTCGCTTTTCTTGTTTTGTTTAATATTGCAAACGGAAATTACGAATTGCCGTAAAGGAGGAGATTGTCATGATTTTTCAAAAAGAAATTACTCTTTCGCCGAAACCGCGCGGTTACCATTTGATTACGCAAGAAATTTTTTCCGCTTTGCCCGAAATCTCGAAAATCAAAGCGGGAATTTTGCACGTGTTTATCAAGCACACTTCGGCGTCGCTTACGATTAACGAAAACGTTTCGCCCGAAGTGCGCACGGACATGGAAAATTATTTCGACAAACTTATTCCCGACGCGCTTCCGTATTTCGAACATACGCTCGAAGGGGAAGACGACATGTCGGCGCATATCAAGTCGTCAATGCTTGGATTTTCGTTAACAATTCCGATTACTAACGGTCGCCCGAATTTAGGGACTTGGCAAGGTATTTTTCTTTGCGAACACAGAAATTACGGCGGCGCAAGAAAATTGGTGATTACCGCCTACGGCGAATAATCGGGAAAACGGAGTTTATTTCGGAAAGGAATCCGCAAAATTAAAATACGTCGCCTTCGAGAATTTCGCCGTAATAAACTATTCTCGCTTCACCGATAAGAGAAATATTCGTGTAACCTTTCTCGGTTTTTTTGAATTTAACCGTAAATGTTTTGCCGCTTCGCGAAACGATTTCCAGCGGAGATGCAATTCCTTTTTTTTCCGATAAATAAATCGCCGCCGCAACAATTCCGGTGCCGCATGCAAGAGTTTCGCCTTCAACGCCGCGCTCGAAAGAACGTATCTTGATTTTCTCTTCTTCCACCGAAAGGAAATTCACGTTAACGCCCTCGGGCGCAAAAGCGGAATGATTACGGATTTTCTTTCCGATAAAATTTATATCGAAATCGTCGAAGGAAGCGGAAACGCAGTAATCTTCGGGCAAGTCGGAAAATTCGACGACGACATGCGGGGCGCCCGTATCCGCATAAAAGAGAGACAATTCATAATCGTCAATAACCGCGGCGGTTTCGTGTAATGAAGTCACATCATTTAAATAAAATTCCACAAGATTACGTCCGACGATTCTCCCCGAAAAAATTTCACCGCAACATTCGAATGAAATTTCGTCTTCGATCATATCGAAATATTTTTTAGCGTAAATAACGGCACACCGAGCGGCGTTAGCGCAAAGCATTCCGCTTGTTCCGTCCGCATTAAAATAATGCAATTTGAAATCGGCTTTCTGGGAGGGAGAAAGAATTAAAATTCCGTCTGCGCCGACGTTAAGTCCGCGCGTGCAAAGTTTTTGTATCGCTTCCTGGCTTAACATCGGCACCACGTGATTTAACGTATCGAACAAAATAAAATCGTTGCCCGCGCCCGAAACTTTGGTAAAACGCACGTCGTTAGTAAGCGATGTTTCTACTTTTAACTTCTTAACCATTTTATTATTTCACTCCACGAAGGTTTCTTTCCGGTTTTCAAGACTGCAATACGATAAATTTTTCCCGTTACGGGAATTATTAAAAGCAATGTAATTAAATTTACGATAATTGACAAAACCACCTCGTAAGTAGGAACGTCGAGCATTCCGATTCTTGCGGGCATAACGAAAAAGGCGGAAAAAGGCACGAAAGAAGCGATGCGCCCAAGCGAGTTCGTCGGATTGTTCATGAGAGAAAATGCGATGAAAAACGGTATCATAATCAAAAGCATAAGAGGCCACATGCCCGTTTGCGCATCTTGTTCGTTATCGAAAAGCGCGCCTGTCGCCGCGAAAAGACCGAGAAACGTAATTAATCCCAAAACGAAATTAAAAAGGAAGTAAACCCACTGCCAAGCGGGAACAACTATCGTGAGCTCTTTCGGCAGAGCGAGCCATGATGTCGAAAACGCAACAACGACGGGAGCGAGCCAAATCAACATTTGAGCGAACGCCGTAACGGACGAACCGAGAATTTTCCCCGCCATCAATTCGTTCGTGTTAATCGACGAAAGCAAAACTTCGACGATGCGATTTTGTTTTTCTTCCACGACGGAGCGCAAGACGAGTTGCCCCGAAGTTAACAAACTCATATAAAGAAAAAAGACGAACACAAAGGTAAGAATTTCACCGCCTCTGTTTTGTTCCGCAATGCTTTTTTCGGTAACTTTCATTTCTTTTACGTCAACGGATTTTTTAGCAAATTCCAAATCGTTTTCATTTATGCCTTTGCCCCGAAAATATTCCGAAACCAAAACGTCGTTAATTACCGAGTTCAATTTGTAAGTTACGCTTTTATCGTTCGGAGTCTTGGAATAATAATAAATCTTTTTATCTCTTAATGCGGTTTGCGGAATAAACACAACCCCGCTTAAAGAACCGTCGGCAAGCGCTGGACGTAATTTTGCGAGTTCTTTCTCAAAAGCGCTTCGTGACAACGTTTCGTAAGTCAAAACAATTTTTTTCTTCTTTACGAAATCCTTTTCGGAAAACTTATTTAGCAGTTCGGTTTTCAGTTCGGGCGTTTCGGCAACAATAACGATTTGTTTGGAAACATCGTCGTCGTACGTTTTGAAGAACGCTTGGATACCAATCGTAAGCAAAATAATTCCCGGAATTAATAAAGTCATAACGATAAAAGTTTTTGAAAAAAGTTTTTCGCGAAGTTCGCGAACGATTACGACCTTGACTTTATTGAAACTCATCATATCTTCACCTCCGCGCTTTCTTCGTCGGCAAGCGTTACGAAAATCTCATGCAAAGAAATATCGTTCATCGAAAAACCGTTAACATGAATATCCTTATCGAGCAATATTTTCAGTAGGTTGCGCGCTTCCGTTTCGTTTTCCACTTTAATTTCGGAGTGTTTCCCCGTCGTGTTAAAATCAAGCACAAAGGGTAATTCTTTGACGAAATCTATCGGTTCTTCATGTTCGATAATCATGCGTCCTTTCGAAAATCGTTCTTTCAGTTCGGCGAGTTTCCCTTCGAGAATAATTTTTCCTTCGTGTATCATCGCGACGTTATCGCATAATTTTTCCGCGTAATCCATCAAGTGCGTCGAGAGAATAATAACTTTACCTTTCGCTTTCATTTCAAGAATGATATCTTTCAAAAGTTCCGTGTTTATCGGGTCGAGTCCGGAGAAAGGTTCGTCAAGGACAATAAAATCGGGGTCGTGCAAAATCGTTGCGATAAATTGCACCTTTTGCTGATTTCCTTTCGATAGTTCTTCGATTTTCGAATAGGCGCGATTGAGTAAGTCGAAGCGGTCGAGATATTCGAGCGCCTTTCGTTTTACGTCTTTCCCTTTTACGCCTTTGATTTCCGCGAAAAACAGAAGAGTGTCGAACGTTTTCATCTTTTTGTACAATCCGCGTTCTTCGGGCAAATATCCCACGCGCCTTTTGAAATTTTCATCGATTTTAGAACCTTGGAAAAAAATCTCTCCTTCGTCGGGAAAGTAAATGTTCATTAACATTCTGATTGTCGTCGTCTTTCCCGCGCCGTTTCGCCCGATTAATCCGAATATGGAATTTTCCGGCACTGAAAAACTGACATTGTTCACCGCGATAACCTCATTGAATCGTTTCACAAGGTTTTTCGCTTCAAGAACGGGCATTCGTCCTCCGAAATTATTTTATTTCGAAACAATTTGACTTTAATATTATATAAAAGTTTTATTTAAAAACTAAAAAAAACATATTTTTATCCGAAAATCTAATAACGGGAGAAATGTTTAAACAGAGAGTGCTATGCGAAAATCAAAAAGTTATTACATTGTCATTTTCATTATCATTACAACTACCGTCATCAGCGGAATACTATACACTCAAATTTACAAAAACGTACGAAACGAAACCATAAAAAACAGAAAACGTGAAATCAATTATGTCATTGACGGCGTTGAAAAATCGATTAAAGTTTTCATCGACGGAGTATTAAGCGATTT
The DNA here is from genome assembly GCA_964479645.1 of uncultured Melioribacter sp. Taxonomy (GTDB): domain Bacteria; phylum Bacteroidota; class Ignavibacteria; order Ignavibacteriales; family Melioribacteraceae; genus WGAL01. The sequence continues at coordinate 4,577 of CAYZMW010000131.1, forward strand.
AAGATATCTTGCAAATTCAAAACACGTAATTAACGGCAGTGAATTCGGTAAAAAAATCATTGATCTTTTTTATAGAAACCATATCAATCCAAACGGTAAAAATTACATTTACGCAATAACTCGCATAGATACGAACGGAACAATTCTTTATTCAGTCCCCAATAAAGAAATTATCGGTCAAAATGTTATTTCTCAAAAACATAACAAATGGGCGTTAAAACATCACAAGCCGATAATTAGTGATGTTTTTATTACAATTCAAGGAGAAAAAGCCATAGCGGTTGTTTATCCCGTTTTTCAGGAGCAAAAATTTACGGGATTAATTTCCATTTTAGTTCCTTTTAATTATTTCGCCACGAGTTTTTTGCAAACCCTGTCACTAGGGAAAGGAACAAAATCGTACTTATTTGAAAGGGACGGAACAATTCTTTTTTCACAAGATCCCGACGAGGTGGGCGAGAATTTTCACGAAGTTCCCGAATGCTATCAATGTGAAACGGCAAGCGATGAAATTTTCAGAAAGTCCGTATCTTTTTTCGAAATGAAAAAGCGGAACGATGACAATGCCTCCCACGCTTACGTATTTGTTCGTGATATTCGCATTCCGCAAAATTCATGGAAAATCGTGGTATTCGTGCCACAAAAAACCATGTTCGCCTCAATTAACAATCTTACGCAAAAATTTACTTATGTGGCTATTTTTCTGTTTCTTTCCATAATTTTGGCGTTTTTCGGACATTTGGCGCATGAACACAAATTAACTTCAGAAATTCTTGAAAAAGAGCATATTTTCAAAGTGGTTGCGGATAAAACGAAACATATCGCTTTCGAATACGATATTCAAAAAGACGAACTTAAATGGTTCGGAAATTCAAAGGAGTTGTTAGGTTACGACTTGGACGAATTCAATTCGCAAATTAACAAAAGAGATGAATTTTACGGTTTAGTTCATCCGAGCGATTTAAAAACCTTGCAAAACACCATTGGAATTGCACTTAAAGAACGAAAAGTTCATTTCGAGGTCGAATACAGGGTACGCCACAAACACGGTAAATATATTTATGTTCATACGGAAGCGGGCTACCTTACCGATAATAAAGGGAATCTTTATAAAATGGTGGGTTCCATCAAAGATGTGACATTTAAAAAAATTCAGCAAGAGGAATTAAAACGTTATAAAGAACAACTTGAAGAATTGGTCCGCGACCGTACGAAAGAACTTGTTACGGTATTAAATAAATTGCGCGAAGAAATAGAAGAAAGAAAAGCCAAAGAAAAAGAACTTGAATTTACAAAACAAAAAGTTGAAGCGGCGAATAAATTGAAGTCGGAATTTCTTGCGCAAATGTCGCACGAAATTCGTACGCCCATAAATGCCATAATCAGTTATTCTTCTCTGTTGCAGGTGGAACTTGAGGATAAGGTGGATGCGGAAATGAAAGAAGCCTTTCAAGCGATTTCAAAAGCGGGCGACAGAATAATCAGAACTGTGGAATTAATTCTAAATATGGCGGATTTGCAGACGGGCAGTTTCGAACCGCATTACCAAAAATGGGACGTTTACAATCAAATTCTTAGACGCGTATTTTGGGAATACGCGCCTAAAGCAAGAAGCAAAGGGCTTGCGCTAATTCTCGAAGAACCTCAAGGCGACACCGTAACCGTTGCTGACGAATTTTCTCTTAAACACATATTCTCGAATCTTATTGACAATGCCATAAAATACACCGACGAAGGTAAAGTGGAAATAAGGACATACAGAAACGAAAATCAGAAACTTGTAATAGAAATCAGCGATACGGGAATAGGGATAGACGAAGAATATCTTCCTCTAATTTTTGAACCTTTTTCTCAAGAAGACCACGGTTATACGCGTAAGTTCGAAGGTAACGGGCTCGGAATGGCTCTCGTTAAAGCTTATTGCGACATCAACAATATTGATATAAAAATAGAAACCAAGAAGGGAGTTGGCACAACATTCATTTTAACTTTTACCGATCCGCACGGGTTTGAAGAGAATAATAATAATCAAGCGAATCAAGCATAAGGGGCGCGCTATGAAAAAATTTCAATTGTTTCACGTAATTATACTGATTAATCTTACATTGTTTGTTTTCAGCGGAATAATGTTACATTCCACATACTTTTCCATCAAGAAAGAACTTTTAAATAAAAATGTCGCTGAAATAAAAACTTCTGTGGATGCTCTTAATAAATCATTTCACTCCTTTATAGGGGATGTAATGACAAGTATCGGATATTTATCCGAAATCGACGACGTAATTCAACTTAATGAAAAAGGGAAAACTTTACTTAAAAAGTTTTATGACAGACATAAACATAGGAAATGCGGCTCGCCGATTTCCACTATAAAATTCATCAGTTCAACGGGGCAAATATTATTTTCTTACCCGCAAGAAAAATTTGTCGGATTTAATGTAAGCGGGAAAAAAATTTTTCAAAAACTTCGCATTGACCGTTCTCCCGTGATTAGCAACGTTTCGGAAAATTTGCAGGGCGATAAAATAATTGCGGCTATAATGCCCGTTTTTAATAATCAAAAGTTGATAGGTTTTATATCTATTACGATTCCTTTCGATTATTTCAAGAAAAGTTTTCTTGCTTCCATTCAATTCAGTGAAGATTCCGAAACATATATTATCGATAAAAAGGGGAAAATAGTTTTCTCTGAAGAAACAGATGAAATAGGTAAAAATTTCTATGAAATTCCGAAGCATTATTTCAAATACAAGGATATTTTCGACCTAATAAAGAGTGACAGCAGTTGTTTTATAAATTTTTCATACGAACTTGATGACCAAACGATTCAATCTTACGCTTATATGGAGACCCTTTCTCTTCCCGGAAATTCATGGCGAGTTTTCCTTGAAATTCCTTCCGAAGCAATGTTCGCTTCCCTCGAAGAATTAACGGCAAAATTTTCCAGTATCGGTGTAGGTCTTATCTTAATTATCTTTTTCGCTTTTATCGCACACACGTTAAATGTTAAAAAAAGTACCGCCATTTTACTTGAACGCGAACAAGTTTTTCAGACCATCTCGCAAAATACGGGGCAAATCGCCTTTGAATACGACGTGCATTTACGGAAAGTCAAGTTGTATTCCAATGTTTCCAAGCTTCTCGGCTATGAGAATTCGGAAATTGCAAATATCGACAGGGATCTCTTTAAAGAATTCATTCATCCCGAAGACCTTCCTCAAGCGGAGAAACTAATTGAAGAAGCAATTAAAAATAAAGCCGAAAAACTCGAACGCCGTTACAGATTGAGAAAAAAATCGGGCGAATATATTTACGTGGAAGAAACGGTTACCATTATATACGATAATTCGGGTAATCCTTCGAAAGTACTCGGAACGATTAAGGATATTTCCGACAAAATAGCCAAAGAAAAAGAACTCGAACAATATCGTTTGCACCTCGAAGAACTTGTGCAACAAAGAACGGAAGAACTCGAAAAGACTCTCTCTCGTTTACGAAAAGAAATCAACGAACGAATTGAAAAAGAGAAACAACTCGAAAAAGCGAAAAAGAAAATCGAAGCGGCGAATAAAATGAAAACGGAATTTCTCGCTCAAATGTCTCATGAAATTCGAACGCCGCTCAACGTTATTCTCAGTCATCTTTCTTTGCTTCAATTTGAACTTGAAGATACCTTGGACGAAGAACTGCACGATTCCATCAACGCCATTTCGAAAGCAAGCGAACGTATCATCAGAACGATAGATTTAATTTTAAATATGACGGACGTCATAACGGGCGGTTACGAAGCCAAGTTCCAACTTCTCGATATTCATGACGATATTTTAAGAAAAATTTTCGTTAATTCTTATCCCAAGGCTCAGGCTAAAAATATCGCTTTCGTTCTGCACGAACCCGAAGGTGACCCGAACGTTACGGGCGACGAATATTCGTTACAACAAATTTTCGATAACCTCGTGGACAACGCCATCAAATACACAGAAAAAGGGAAGGTTGAAATACGTTCTTACAGAAACGATAACAATAAATTAGTGGTCGAAATTTCGGATACCGGAATAGGAATGGACAAGGAATATCTCCCTTATTTATTCGAGCCTTTCTCGCAAGAAGATCAAGGCTACACGCGAAAATTCGAAGGTAACGGTTTGGGAATGGCGCTCGTTAAAGAATATTCGAAGATAAACGACATCGACATTGAAATTGATACGGAAAAAGGGAAAGGAACTACGTTCAGGTTAATCTTCAATAAAAGTTAAGATTCAAGTATTTGCGCTACGATTTCTTCCGCCGCCATTTCTTGTTCGACAAGCGAATCGAGCAATGTCAATTGGTTGCGTGCGCGAACAAGATTGTGTTCGGGATAGCGCGTGCGATAATAAACGTCGCCGTTTAAATAATCCGTGAGGAAACGAATCGCCTGTTCGTAGATAATCATCTCCGCGCCGAAAACCAAATTCATGATTTCAAGCATTTCAAGTTCGTCTTTCAGTTCGCCGAGATAACCGCGCGCAACCGCTTCGAAAAAATCGAGACGAAAACGCACCTTGCTCAAATCCGCTTCATCCTCGGCGGCTGAGTTCGTGTAACTCCGAATCATATCGCCGAAATCGCACAAAACATTCGACGGCATTATCGTATCGTAATCTATTACACAAATAGCCTCTTTCGTTTCCGCGTCGAAAAGAACGTTGCTGATTTTAGTGTCGTTGTGCGTTACCCGCACGGGCAATCCTTCGAAAACAATTTCATCAAATCTGTCGGAAATCAAAGAATGCGCCTCTATCATTTCAGCCTCGTTCAAAATTAATTGTGCTCTTTCCGCTTTATCTTCTTCAAGCGCCCGGTAATATTGCGCAATTCGGAAAGCGAGATTGTGAAAATTTTCAATCGGCGCGGCAATAAAGGAAGCCTCAATTCCGTTGAGCATTTTCTGAAATTTGCCGAAAATTTTACCGCCCGAAAAAGCGATACTTCTCTCGGAAACAACATCTATCGAAAGCGTATTGTCAATAAAGACGGTGGTTTGCCAAACATCGTTATTTTCGAAAAAACAAATTTCACCTGTCAATGTGGGAACGAAATTCAAGACTTCGCGCGAAAAATTTTTAATACCGAATTTTTCGGCGTTCTCCTCAATGTGAGCGCTGACAATCATGGAATTAAAACAAATGGCGTCGGGATTTTGAAATATGTCGGTATTGATTTTTCTTAAAACGTATTTTTTATCGGCTGTAGTTTTAATTAAATAATTTTCATTAATGTGTCCAGCGGTTAGAATATCTACTGAACTTATTTCTCCCTCTATTTCAAAATTACTTGCAATATTTTTCAGAAAATTTATGTCCATAATTTTTCGGGATAAATTCCTTCTTCAATTAATTCGCGCATTTTCGCGCGCGCAAGTTCCGTATCTTCTTTGTAAGTAAGTCCGAACCATTCAGCCGACGTTTGCGGGACTTTCACCTTCGCCGTCCCGTTTTTTATCAATTCGTTAACGACAAACGGAATATAAAATTCGGCTTTCGGATTTTGCGCGTTTTCTTTTAAGAAAGCAATAAAATAATCGTTGAAATATTGAAAAACTTTAGGCGTAAAGGCGAACATGTTCATCGAAACGATTTCTTCGCCCGTTAGCGATTGCCACTCGCCGTTTTCGTCTTTGTATTTTATAGAACCGTTTTCCTTGACAATTTCGGTGCGTTCCACAACCGATTGCAAATACCCTTCATCGTCAATTTCGCAAACGCCGCGCGAAACCGAACCGAAATCGGAAAGCGTATTTATTAGTTTGTAACCGATTAATCCGTAAAGATTTTCGCTGTTTTCCGCTTCGCGTAAAAATTCAGCGGCGATTTTATACGAATCGGCGCCGTAAAAATCGTCCGCGTTAATAATCAGAAACGGTTCGTTAATTGCGTTGCGCGCGGCAAGCAAAGCGTGTCCCGTTCCCCACGGTTTTTTGCGTTCGGACGGAATTTCAACATCAATCGGAATATCGGTTAATTCTTGGTAAACAAATTCAACGTTAATATTTTCCGGCAGGCGCGAGACAATCGTTTCGCGAAAATCGTTTTCAATTTCTTTCCGTATAATAAAAACAATTTTATCAAAGCCGTTTCGTATCGCGTCGAAAATAGAATATTGAATTATCGGTTCGCCGTTCGGACCAATCGGCGTTATTTGTTTTATTCCGCCGTAGCGCGAACCCATTCCCGCGGCAAGTATTAAAAGCGTCGGTTTCATTTTGTTTTTCCTGTATTAATTGATTTTATGTTTTTAGGATTTTCTTTATCAAGTTCCCATTTTATCGGATTATCAACAATGTATTTGCGAATTCTAAACAACTCCTTTTCATTACGAATAATGTGCTCGTAATAATTTTTCTGCCATAGCACAAAACTTTTATTTGTCAGTGAACGAATTTTCTTCGTTGTAGCCGATTTAAAAGAGCGGACAATCACGGGAAGGGATTTAGGCACAACATGTCCGAATTTTTGTATTCTTTTTTCTTGTAGAGACACAGCATGCTGTGTCTCTACATTAATAGAAGGATCATCAATTAGTTGAATTATCCCGTGAATATGATTCGGCATAACAATAAATTCGTCCAATTTTACATTGTCAAAATGTATCGGAATATTTAACCAATATTCCGTAATTAAATTTCCAAAATCAGAAAGAACAACTTTTTCATTAATTATCTTACCAAACAGTGATTTGTGTTTGTGAGTAACAATCGTTACAAAATAAAAGCCAGGCTGAGTATAATCGAACTCAGGCAATCGCAAAGAACCTACGCGATAATTTTTATATTCTATTTCTTTCTCCCTATCAAACATTCCGTTAAATTGAAAAAACAAATATAAAAATTAGACAATTAACGTTTTTAACTTTATTTTTGCAGTGTGTTCTCAATTAAAATGTTTGGCCGTTAGGGGTGCTGCGAAAAATTTCGCGGCTGAGAAAATACCCTTGAACCTGATCCGGGTAATTCCGGCGTAGGGAAACGCAAGCGCGAAAACCAACCGAGCGTTTCGTGTTTTGCCGTTTTCCCCGAAACGGCTTTTTTATTTTAAAACAAAAAAAAGGTGATGCCATGAAACGCTTAATTTTATTGCTCTTCTTCGTTCTCTTTTCAAACTCGTTAGCACAAACATTTACCATTAACGGAAAAGTTCTGAACGCAAACACAAACGAACCGCTTTATCTTGCCAACATAATTGACAAAACCACAAACACGGGAACGGCGACGAACAGAAACGGCGAATTTGTTTTGTCTAAGGTTTCCGCAAACGATATAATTGAAATCTCTTTCCTCGGTTTCGAGAAAAAAATTCTAACGGCAAAAGAGTTAGCCGAAAGAAAAATCGTTCTGCTCGAACCGCACACGCTTAAAAGTCAAACCGTGCTTGTGGAAGCGCTTGCGGGCGAAGAAAAAAACGCGACGGCGTACGCGCAAATCAAAAGGAAAGAAATTGAACAAAATTACGTCAATCAATCGGTGCCGGAATTCGTTTCCTTTCTTCCTTCGGCGATGTTCTATTCCGAAAGCGGCGGAACAATCGGTTACACTTACTTGAACATTCGCGGTTTCGGACAGCGCAGAATTTCAATTTCCGTAAACGGCATTCCGCAAAACGACCCCGAAGACCACAACGTTTATTGGGTTGACATTCCCGGATTGCTCGGGAATACCGGCTTAATTGAAGTTCAGCGCGGAGCGGGCAACGGAGTTATCGGCTATCCCGCAATCGGCGGTTCGGTGAATATTATCACTTCTCCGTTTTCCGATACGAAAAAAATTTCTTTCGAAGCGCAACTCGGCAGTTACAATTTGCGCACTTACAACGTAAAAGCCGCAAGCGGTTTGATTGACAATAAATATTCCATTTACGCAAGTTTTTCGCAAACACTTCAAAGCGGTTATCGCGATTTATCGTGGACGGATTACAAATCGTTTAATATTTCCGTCGCGCGTTACGACAAAAACCTAACGACACAAATTAACATTTACGGTGGACCGATTACGGACGGGCTCGTTTATTACGGATTGCCGAAAAACGTAATTAAAAACAGAACTTTGCGCCGCGAAAATTATTCGTGGTGGGATTACGATTACGCAAACGACGAATATTATTCTTGGTCAACAAAACGCCGTCCCGAAGAAAAGGAATATTATTTTCAGCCGCATTTCGAAATCCTAAACGATTGGAAAATCTCGAAAAATCTGACCTTTAACTCGGCGCTCTTTTTTATAGAAGGACGCGGTTATTTCGATTTCGACGGCTCGTGGGCGGACACGACGACATTGCGACTAACTCACGAGTACGGATTTGCGCCGACGCAAAATCCGAGCGAAACGATTATTCGTGCCACAGTAAATAACGACCAAGTCGGGTGGATACCGCGCTTCAAGTGGCAACACGAGAACGGACGCTTGATTTTCGGCGGAGAGTTTCGCCTTCACAAATCGAAGCATTACGGACAAGTGGCTTACGCAAACGGTTTGCCCGAAGGCTTTTCGCCGCTTCACAAATTTTATTATTACGAAGGCGGAAAAACAATTGCGAACGTTTTTGCAAACGAGACTTACGATTTGACTGCGCAATTAAAACTTTTCGGCGAGTTGCAAATCGCGTGGCATCAATATAAAATAGAAAATGAAAAATATCTTCATAACGATTTCACTATCGGCGATGTTTATTTTAATCCGCGCATCGGCGCAAATTATTCGTTCTTGCCGGAACTGAACGCATTCTTTTCCTTCGCAAGAGTTACGCGCGAACCGCGTTTGAAAAATTACTACGAAGCGGAAGGCTCTTACTACGGCGAAACTCCGCAGTTCGAGTTAAATCCCGACGGTTCTTATAATTTCGACAAACCGCTTGTAAAACCCGAAACAATGAACGATTTCGAACTCGGCGTAAACTATGTAAAGAACGATTTCAAATTTTCCGCAAACGGTTACTATATGATTTTCAACGACGAAATCGTAAAGAACGGGCAACTGAATATTTTCGGCGACCCCGTAACGGGCAATATGGATAAAACAATTCACGCGGGCGTGGAACTTTCGGCGCGCTACGCACCGCTTCAACACGTGACGATTACAGCGAACGCAACTTTCTCGCGCAATTACATTTCCGACGGGAAAACATATTTCGATAATGTCGAAACGGATTTGAGCGGCAACACGCTCGGCGGTTTCCCCTCCGTTTTGGCGAATTTAATTTTATCTTACAATAGAAAAACTTTCGGCGCGTCGTTTTTCTTAAAATACGTCGGCGAATATTATTCCGACAATTACGACGAAAATGCAAAGAGTTACTACGAGAAAGGCTATATTAATTACGACGACAACAAAGTCGATCCGTATTTCGTCGCGAATTTCATTGGCTATTACGCTTTTTCGCTCGGTGAACAAATGCCGTCGTTGAAGTTAACGTTGCAAGTCAATAACATTTTCGACAAACTTTACGCGCAATACGCCGTAGGAAAAGAATTTTTCCCCGCCGCCGAAAGGAACGTTCTGCTCGGTTTGAAAATCGAACTTTAATTAATTCGAACGGGAAATTAAAATGAAAAATAAGAAAGCGTTGATTATTGCAAACGGGAAACCGCCGAAAAAAAGCGACGTAATTTATCTGATTAAAAGAGGCTACGATTTTATTATTGCCGCGGACGGCGGAGCGAATTCGCTTAAAAAAATCGGGATTGCGCCGAACGTAATTATCGGCGATTTCGACTCGGTAACGGAAGAAACTCTTGACTTTTTTCGCGCGAAATCGGAAATCAAACGGCTTAAAAGACAAAGCGACACGGACGTTGAAAAAGCGATAAAATTCGCAATTTCGAAGAAGTTCACTGACGCGATATTGCTCGGCGCGTCGGGCGATAGACTCGACCACACGCTTTGCAACATCGGAAATCTTTTGAAATACGGCGATAAAATAAAACTCGGAATGTTGCACGAAAAAACTTTCGCGCGAGTTTACAAAGGGAAAATCACATTGCGTACCGTGCCGAACGAAACCGTTTCCTTTTACGCATTTTCGCGAAAAACACGCATAACGACCAAAGGCTTGAAATATCGGCTCGAAAACGAACCGCTTCCTTTCGGCGAACGTTCAAGCACAAGCAACGTGGCGCGCGCCGAAGAAATCGAAATTAATTCGAAGAGCGGGAAAATCATCGTCATTCGCGAATTTGAAATTATTAAACGCAATGATTTCCTTTACGACGTTTGATTACGCGGTTCTCGGAGCGTTTTTTGCAATCGTTCTTGCGATAGGATTATTTGCGAAATACGTTAAGCGCGCCGAAGGCGAAGATTATTTACTCGGTTCGCGCAAATTGAACTTGCCGATGTTCGTAGCGACAACCGTCGCCACTTGGTACGGCGGAATTCTCGGCGTCGGCGAATTCACCTACAAATACGGAATTTTAAGTTGGATAACGCAAGGACTTCCTTATTATGTTTTCGCTTTGCTTTTCGCGTTTTTGTTTGCAGGAAAAATCCGCGAAACCGAACTTTTCACCTTGCCCGATAAAATGGAAAAAACGTACGGCAAAAACGCGGCTTTGCTTTCCGCCGTAATCATTTTTTTTCTTGTAAATCCCGCGCCTTATTTGCTGATGACGGGCGCGCTTTTTTCGCTTTTGTTTAACGTCTCTTTCGCGGTCGGAATGTTCTTCGCTGTAGCAATCGTTTCGGCTTATTTGTTGCGCGGCGGTTTCAAGGCAACCGTTTACACGGACATTTTTCAATTTATCGTAATGTTCGCGGGCTTTATTTTAATTGCGGTTACGCTTTTTTCGAATTACGGCGGAGCGGATTATCTTGTGCGAAATTTACCGCCGCAATTGCTTTCGCTCGAAAACGCCAACCCGTTTTATGTTGCGGTTTGGTTTTTAATTGCGCTTTGGACTTTCGTTGACCCGGGCTTTCATCAGCGAAGTTACGCCGCGCGCAACGCAAAGGTGGCGAAATACGGAATTATCGTATCGGTTTTGTTTTGGATGATTTTTGATTTTCTCACGGTTTCCACCGGACTTTTTTCGCGCGCCGTTTTAGGCGAAAATATCAACGCGGTTATTTCTTATCCTTTGCTTGCCGACAAGGTTTTATCGAGCGGCGCAAAAGGCTTATTTTTCGCGGCGCTTTTCGCCACCATTCTTTCGACGCTCAACAGTATGACATTTATCGCCGCTACGACTTACTCGCGCGATTTCATTTATCGCTTTGCGAAAAATAAGAAGAGCGTGAACATCGAACGACAAACGCAAATCGGGATTTTCATCGCTTCCGCGCTCGGATTTGTAATTGCCTTAACTTTACAGTCCGTAATCGAAATTTGGTATTTGCTCGGCTCAATTCTTATTCCGGGATTAATTTTTCCCGTTATCGGCGCATATTATCCCAAATGGCGTATAGACAAAAGAATAACGGTAATCGAAATCGTAGCGGGATTTTCCGCCTCCGCAATGTGGTTCGCCATTATTAAGTTATCCGATTACGAAACGGAAATCGAACCGATGATTGTAGGGTTGATTTTCGCGTTTGTTATTCATTTATACGGAATGAGAAATAAATAAAGAAGCGGGTATCAATTCCAAATTAAAGATTACGTATTTACAATCCCGCCGATGTTCCCACAAAGAGCAAAGAAAGAAGAAGAAAAGACGATAGAGTTGACTCCGGCAAGCTGGCAAGAGAACTTAGCGTAGGACATCTTGAAGGGATTTATGTTCCGGATGAAAAGGCGGAGGCTTTCAGAGTTTTAGTGCGTCTAAGGAGACAACTAATAGGTGAACAAACAAGAATAAAGAATAGAATTAAATCGCTGTTAATGTTTCTCGGTGAAAAAGTTCCCGACGATATAAGCGATAGACATTGGTCTAAGAAATACATAACGGCATTAAAGAGATTACCAATAAAGCGGAAAAACTCTAAAAAGGCTTTATTGGAGTTACTAAGAACACTTGAGTTGCTCCGTAACCGAATAGCTTCGGTGGTAAAACAATTAAGACGGTATCTTGCCGAAGATGAAGAGGCGAACAATACGGTAAATTTACTTATGAGCGTTCCGGGTGTGGGATTTGTTTTATCCGTAACGCTTTATGCTGAGATAATTGATATTAAGAGGTTTAACAGACTTGATGAACTGGCGACTTACGTGGGTCTTTCACCGGCTGTTGCGTCCTCTGCGGAAAAGGAAGTTACGTTGGGATTAAGTAAGCAAAGAAATAAATACTTAAGGAATAACTTAATAGAAGCCGCTTGGGTTGCCGTTAGAAAAGACCCGGCTTTGCAGATGGCTTACGGGAAGTTGTTACGGAGAATGCCGAGCAATAAGGCAATAATCAGAATAAGTAAAAAGCTATTAAGTAGAATACGGTCGGTATGGATGAATCAAAGACCGTATGTTTTGGCTGTTGTTGAGTAAAAGGGAAAAAAGAGAACTCAAAAGAGTCTTAATAATAACAATAACAATAATAATAGTTCTTTCTCTAATATTGTTCTTTTGTGTTGACCGTTGTTTTAGTCTTTGCAAACAAAGAGATAACACGTTGTTTAATCTTTGTATTGTTTTTCGGAGTTTGCGGCGACACTTATTTCTTTAATATCAATGTTGCAGCGCCTCAAAAGATGGAAGTGAGAAAGAGAAAAGTGTGGTTTTTTGAGGAAGACTGTTTATTACAGTGTGAGAAAATATTATTGGAAGAACTGAAGTAAAGAAAAAGCAGAAGGAGTAAACTAATAGTAGTTTATCTAAAAGATAGTTAACGAAAAAAATATCGTGGATGTCTTTCTTGCTTTGTTATGTATTTTTTTTCTTGATTTTTAACATAACAATGACTGATTAATTTAAATTTTGCTGACGAACCGACAGATTGCCGCGCTCCCCCGCACAGCGTGGACGCTCGCAATGACAAACGGTGTTCGGCAGTGCAAGAATGTTCACTATTCACTGAAAAACGCCTTTAAGTTTTTTACAGAAAAGTTTTTTCACTTCCCCGATTGCAATTTTTCCAATTTGCTGCGAAACGTACTGCGCGGCAAGTCCAATAATTCCGCCGCTTTCGAAATGTTGCCTTTCGCTTTCTCCAAAGCCCAAGTAAAAATTTCAATTTCCTTTTCGTGAATAAACTCGTTGTATGACGGATAGTTTTGCTCTCTTTCCGGAATTTTTTCGTCGCGAGAGACTTCAATTTTACCCGCTTCAAGCGATGCGAAAAGCTCCTTCTCCCAACCCGCAATATCCGAAAGCGCGATAACTCGCTCGATAAAATTTTCCAATTCGCGGACGTTGCCGGGCCAATCGTAAGCAAGCATTTTTTCGAGGAGTTTTTCGTCGAGAAGAGAAATTTTCTCCTTTGCGCCGTGCTTGATAAAGAAATGCTCTGCAAGTAGCGGAATATCGTCTTTCCGTTCGCGCAGGGCGGGAATTTCAAGCGGAATAATATTTAAGCGATAAAACAAATCTTGTCTGAACTTCTTCTCGTCAACAAGTTTTTTCAAATCCGTTTTAGTTGCGACAATTACGCGAACATTGATTTTAATCGGCTTCGAGCCGCCTACGCGCGTAATTTCCTTTTCTTGCAGAACGCGCAAAAGCTTCACTTGGAGATGAAGCGGAAAATCGTCAATGTCGTCAAGGAAAATCGTTCCGCCGTCCGCGCGCTCAAAAACTCCGATGTGCGTTTTGTTTGCGCCGGTAAACGCGCCTTTTTCGTAGCCGAAAAGTTCGCTTTCGAGGAGCGTGTCGGGAATGGCGGAACAATTAACGGGCACGAATTCCTTATCAACGCGCGGACTGTAAAAATGAAGCGCGCGCGCAATCAACTCTTTCCCCGTTCCGCTCTCCCCTTTTATCAGAACCGTGTAATCGTTTTTCGCGACGGCTTTGACGGTTTCGAGCAACTTCAACATTTGCGGATTCGCTCCGATAATTTTTCGGTTCTCAAATAAATGCAAGCGCTGTTTAAGTCGAATATTTTCGTCGAGAACTTCCTTGTAATTGCGGATGTGATTTAACGTCGTAATCAATTTGTCGGGCGAAAACGGTTTAATCAGATAATCGTACGCGCCGAGTTTCAACGCTTTTATCGCCGTTTCGACGCTTGCGTACGCCGTCATCACAATCACTTTGCAATCGGGATTTATTTCTTTCGCTTTTTCGAGAATTTCAAGTCCGCCGATTTTCGGCAAGCGCAAATCGGTCACCACAATATCGAACGCTTGATTTTTCAACGCGTTAATTCCCTCTTCGCCCGTTTCGCAATCCGTAACGTCGTAGCCTTCGTCGGCAAGCGTGTTCGCAAGCGTTATTCTTGTTATTTTTTCATCTTCAACGAGAAGCAGTTTTAAACTCATAATTTTCAGTCCGACTAATTCATAGGTAATTTAATTGTAAACTTCGTCCCTTTTCCCTTTTCACTTTCGGCTTCTATCGTTCCGCCCATATTATCAATAATTCCCAAACTCACCGAAAGTCCGAGCCCCGTACCTTTTCCGGGTTCTTTCGTAGTGTAAAACGGGTCGAAAATATTTTTCATTTCGTCGGGCGAAATTCCCGCGCCGTTATCCGAAATTTCAATTACGGCATGCGTTTTGTTTTTGCGCGTGCGAATTTCGATTGTTCCCTCTTCGTCTATTGCGTCGAGAGCATTAATAATCAAATTCATAAAGACTTCTTGAAGCAATTGCGCATCGCCGCGAACGACAAGCGAGTCGTCGCAATCCCGAACAACGCGCGCTTTTTTCTGCCGCAAACGATAATCGAGAAGCGAAAGCACCTTTTCGATGTTTTCCTTGATATTCACTTGTTCGTTGCTTTCGCCCTTTTGCCGCGCAAAACCGAGCAATTTTTTCACTATTAATTCAATGTTCGTAATCCCTTCGTCGATAAGTTCAAGATATTCTTTGTTCCGCTCTGTATTTTCGGGATTTTTCTCAATCGCGTAAAGGCAACTTTTTATTCCGTTCAAAGGATTATTAATTTCGTGCGCAACGCCGGAAGCAAGTCTGCCGATGGACGCGAGTTTTTCCGCTTGATAAATTTGCTTTTGCGCACGCAGAAGTTCTTCGCGCGAACGCTGCAACCGCGCACGCATTTTTTCGAA
The DNA here is from genome assembly GCA_964479645.1 of uncultured Melioribacter sp. Taxonomy (GTDB): domain Bacteria; phylum Bacteroidota; class Ignavibacteria; order Ignavibacteriales; family Melioribacteraceae; genus WGAL01. Next base: position 19,703 of record CAYZMW010000131.1, read on the forward strand.
TTTTTCATACAAGAACCGCGTTTCGTCCGTCCTTTCCGACGACGTTTCAGCGTGTTCCAAATCCAAATCGAGATTATCGAGAATTTCCACAAGTTCGCTCAGCGCGCGCGTAATTCTGCCGCTTATAAAATAAAGCGCAACGAGCGCGCCGAATATCGAAAGCAAAGTGGCGCCGAGCAGAATGAAGTAAAACTCTTTCAATTTCGCCAAAAGCGTTTCGGCTTCGAAGCCGATTTTCATCACGCCCCAGCGTTTCCCCGCTATTTCAATCGGCGCAACCGTTTCGATGATTTTTCCGTACGTCGGGTCGGTTCTAATTGCCGTCGCCAATTTACGCGTGGAGTTAATCGCAATTTCCGATTCGTCCCGTTCGGTTTCGTTGACTTTTCGCCAGTCGGTGTGCGCAATAATTTTGTTTTCATTATCTATTATTTTCACGAACCGAATATTCGTCGCTTCGTTTTTGTAATTATTAACAAGCGCGCCGAGTTGCTCTTGAAGCGAAAAATTTTCGGTTTCTCTTTTAATAAATTCGTTCAGAACCGGTATTTCGAAAGCCTTTGTGATATTTTCCGCTTCGCGAATTGCGCCGTTTATCATCAACGAACGAAAGCCCAACAAAATGGCGGCGGAAGAAACGAGCATAATTACGGTAATTACGGCGCCCGTAAACAATAGAATTTTAGAGCGCAAAGCGAGTTGCGATTTTTTCCAAGGACTCATTTTGCGCCCCCGTCGAAAAGTTTCCGCAAAGCGACGTAATCGGAATTACTTGCGCGAACAAATCCGTATTCGAATTCTTTGTCCCAAGTTTTCGTTATCGGCGATTTTGCGGCGAGCAAAACCGAAATCAGCGTATCGACTTTTCGCTTGTCGCTTTTCGAAGAAATCACAAGCGGAGAGCCCGGCACGGGTTCCGAGTAAATCACCGCGCGAATTCCTTGTCCCGAATATTCTTTCGCCACGCGGTCTTTAACCACGCCCGCATCGTAATTTCCCATTAAGACTTGTCGAACAACCGAATTGTGAAAATCGAAATGCTTGATTTCTTTCAAATCGGAAACGGAAAGTCCGTATTTTTTCAACAAAATTTTCTGCAACCAATTTCCCGAAAAGGCTTCCGCGGAAGGAAGCGCCACACGCTTGCCGCGCAAATCGTCCACGCGGAAAATCGGCGATTGTTCTTTCACAATAAGCACGGAGCGAAAATACGATTTGCCGTTTTCGGCGAGCGGTTTCAGAACCGCGAACAATTCGCCGTCGTTTTCTTCTGCAAAAATGTAAGAACCGAGAAACGCCGCCAAAGTTTTTCCTTCTTTGAGCGCGCTTAACGTTTCGCGATAAGTGGCGCTCAATTCCAATTCGAATAAAATTCCGGTTTGCTCCGTTAAATAATCCATAATGGGTTGGTAACCTTCGTAAATTTTCTGCGGAGTAAATCGCGAAACCACGCCGATACGCGCCGTGTCTGAATAAACGGTGCGTTGCGCTTTCAAATTTCCTTGTTCGAACGGCTTTTCAATATCCGTAACATACCGAAACATCAAAACATAAAAAGCCGCAAAAAGGGAAATTCCCAAAATAATTATTATGCTTGTGCGCGATTTCATTTTCATTCTATAATAAAACCAACCCGATTAAAATTATGAATAAGAATTTTTTATTTATATTCAATCAACAATTTTGCCGAAAAAATAATTCGGAATATAGCGAGTATTCGACACCCGCAATTTTTATTGGCGAAATTTCGTCAATATTCCGACGAAAAACAAGCGCTTCGGCGAAATTTCGTCAGCGATAATATTCATTGTAAAAAATTCGCTACAAAAAAGAGTGATTTTCGAACAAAAACCGCAAAATCGTTTCGAAGAAAATTTTTCATCTCTGGCACGTTCTTTGGTTTTATCTGTAATCGGAAATAATTTCATTTTAATAAAAAAGGAGTAAGCGACATGGCGTTAGAAATCGGAAAAGAATCGAAACCGCGATTTGAATTCAGAACATTCGGACAAAATTTCGAAGAAGAACATTATTTACTATCGCGTCTTTCCGTTCCCGTTCCCGAAAAAGTTTGGGAAAGAACCTCGGAAGAAATTTACATTTTATCCAAAACCAACGACGTAAACAATACCAAAATTCGCGACGGAAAAATGGACATCAAGACTTTCGTTCAGGAAAAAGAAGGCTTGGAGCAATGGAATCCGTTAATGAAAGGCGAATTCCCGATTGCTAAGGAAGTTCTTGTAAACGAAGTTTTTCCCGCTTTCAAAGTCGAAATGCCTCAATTGATTAAAGACGAATACACGCTCGAAGAATTTCTCGAAATCGTCAAAGCCCATGACGATTTGGCGGCGATTCGCGTTAAAAAACTTCGCTACGGCTACATGGTCAACGATACGATTTGCGAATTCGCGGAAGTGCTGATTAACGGCGCAAGAGTTTACACGGTTAATTCGGAATCGACGGAAATCGAAGATATTTTGAAAACCATGAAGCAAACCGGCATGGATAAATACGAAAACATAAATTACTTGCAAGCGATCAAGCGCGTTATCGGTTGGATTGACAAACCGCTCGCTAACGAAGATTTTTAATCGAATAAAAATAAAAATGGAGTTGAAAAAATGGCTCAGGAAATAGAAAGAAAATTTTTAGTTAAAAACGATTCGTACAAAGAACAAGCCGTAAAAGCCACGCGCATTACGCAAGGTTACATTTCGTCGGTTCCCGAAAGAACCGTGCGCGTTCGAATCAAAGGCGAAAAAGGTTTCATCACGATTAAAGGCATCGGAAACGAAAGCGGCGCAAGTCGTTTCGAATGGGAAAAGGAAATTCCCGTCGAAGAAGTGAAAGACTTGCTCAAAATCTGCGAACCGGGAATTATTGACAAAACCCGCTACCTTGTTCCCGTCGGCAACCACACGTTTGAAGTCGATGAATTTTACGGCGACAACGAAGGCTTGGTTATCGCCGAAGTTGAATTGAAAGACGAAAACGAAGATTTCGAAAAGCCTGATTGGCTCGGCGAAGAAGTAACCGGCGACGTCAAATATTTCAATTCGATGTTGATGAAAAATCCTTACAAAAATTGGAAAGACGAAAATTAATTTGTGATTACTAATGCGGATAACGAAACCACTTCTGTTATCCGCTTTTTTATTAAACTAATCGAAAATATGTTTTATGTCTGATTCGGAAAATAAAAAGAAAGAAACCAAGCCGGCGTTCGACCCGCTCGATATGAGCAATTACAAGGTCGAAAAACTTCCCGCTCGCGAAAAAAGCGGATTGGAAAAACTGCTTTCGCAAATCGGCGGACCGCTGGCAATCGTTGCATTTATTCTTGTCGGCTTTGTCGTAAACATTCCATTTTTGAATAATATTAATACCGATAAACTTAATCCTTCCGCTAAAATTTCGTACGAAAATCCGCTTCGCGTAATGAAATTAACTTCCGCAAACGATTTACCGGATTCGCTTAAAACCGCTTTCGCAACGATAAAAGCGAAAGCGAAAAAGGTTAACAAAAACGCGGCGGTTTGCGAAGATTTTTCCCTGCAACTCGACAATCACGAAAAAAACGCGTGGCAAATTCTCAAAGCGCGCGCGTTGACGAAGAAAAATCAATACATGCTCGCGGTATTTCTTGCGGCGATAATTTTGTGGATTACGGAAGCCGTGCCGAATTATTTGACTTCGTTAATTTTGATTATCGCGCTGGTTCTAACGAACGTCTTGACCGAAGTCGATGCGTATCATCAGTTGGGACACAAAGTGATGTGGCTGAACATTCTTTCTTTCGTTCTCGCAAGTATGCTCGTAAAAACGAAAATAGCGAAACGTTTCGCGCTTTGGCTGATTGTAAAATTCGGCAAA
>CAYZMW010000132.1:0-9020 GCA_964479645.1 uncultured Melioribacter sp.
GAAATAAATTATAATAGAATATTTGAAATAGCCAAATTTGCATTGGAATACAATTGTAATATTTTATATAATACTATTCGTAGAGATGAAGGTATTGATGAATTTGTTGGTATTGTAAAAAATAATATTGATTTTATTAATGAACAATTTGAAAAAGGAAAGAAATTATTTGAAGAAACCGAGTTGCAGTTTCTGTTTCCTGATCAGCTTGCAGGTATAAGACTTTTTAATTCTTTTGCACAAAAAACACACGGTAGCCTCAATTATTGTCCTGCTTTAAATAAGGAAGTATGTATTTTATACGATGGAAAAGTAACACCTTGTAATATGTTTAACCCGTATAAATATGGGAACATATTTGAAAATTCATTAGACGAAATATGGGAAGGGAAAAAAAGAAAATATTTCTTAAAAAATTACAAATCACATTATTATTGTAAAAACTGTGCAAATTTAGGAATGTAATATGAGCTCATTATCAAATTCACCGTACGAAGAAATTTTAAATTACTGGTATAAAAAACTTAAAGGCAAACCATACCGAAACAAATTTTTAATAAGTAAAATTATAGAAATATATGCATTTAAAAAAGAAGGAAGAAACAAAAAGCAAGTACCAAAATTATCGTATAAAAAATTTCCCGAACAAATTGAAAATAATATTACAGATAAAAGTAAATTGGCTATTGTTGTCCCTGTATATGTAAAAAATAAAACAGATCTTGATAAACTAAATTTATTGTTTAATTCCTTTTCTATGCTTCATGAAAGACCCGATAGTATTTTTGTTATTGATGATTACTCTCCATTAAAATACGACGTGCCTTCAAATGTTACATTCATACAATTAGAACGAAATTCAGGACCTGCTAAAGCGAGAAATATAGGGATAGAACTTTCATTAAAAGAAAACAACGAAATAATCGCTCTAACTGATAGTGATTGTATACTTGAACCTAATTGGGTTTCCGTAATAAAAAAGTCATTTGTTGATTACAAAAGATTTAATATTCTGTCAGGGAAAGTATATTCTTATGACAAAAATTGGTTCGGTAAATACCACGAAATAAACGGAACATTAAATGGTAGAATTCTTAAAAAAGAAAATAAATTACTTTATGGAACAACTGCAAATTTAGCAATTACAAATTTGGTAGCATCAAAAATAAAATTTAATGAAGAATTTCCTTATGCCGCTGGGGAAGATATTGAATTTTGCTTTAATGCGAATATGAATGGTTTTGCAATAAAGTATATTCCTGAAATGGTAGTACATCATAATTTTGGATATAATGGAAACTTATTTAAAAACTTAAAAGAATTTATGAGGTTATTTTCAAAATATGGGAGAGGAGAAAATATATTAATTGAAAAAATACCTAATTATTATGAATATTTTGATGAAACTCTTGAAATCTCATCGAATGAATAAATAAATGGGATACCAGTTGCAGGAAATACTTCCACGCCCATAGTCGGCTCTTATAACCGTTACTTGTACCACAGCAATCTTGTTTGTATATTTTTTCTTGTTGTCCATATTATCATAATCGACAAAAGTTTGAAAACGCTTTCACGCGCGTATTTTTAATTGAGATAGTAAAAGTTAAATTGTTAATTATTTCTGAACAAAATAAAACGGATTAATGCAAAAAAATGCGTTTATAACGGATTCTTTTTCTTAGTATTTTGCGGGATGTGAAGTCCGCGGCAATTTCTACTTTTGATTTTTTAGGGAAAAATTTTTATACTTGTAGGCTTTAATTTTTTAACAATAAACAAATTAGAAAGCGGGTGATTTAAGTGGTTGGTATCATCGTTCAGGAGAACGAGAGTATTGACAGAGCCCTTAAGCGATTCAAAAAGAAGTACGAACGTTCCGGAATTTTGAAAGAGTATAAAAAGAGAACGTTTTACTTGAAACCTTCGGTTGAAAAAAGAATGAACCGAATTAAAGCGCAAAGAAGAATCGCTAAGGAAAATCGTTCGAGAAAGTAATTTTCCGAAGGCTACTGAAAAGTAGCCTTTTTATTTTGCCCCGTGGTGTAACGGTAGCACAGCAGACTCTGGATCTGTATGTCCGGGTTCGAATCCTGGCGGGGCAGCAAAAACTAATCTTTTCTTTTTGTCAATTCGTAAATTAGAATTCCCCCTGCAACGCTTACGTTTAACGATTCCGCTTCCCCGAGTTTCGGAATTGTAATTTTGCAATCCGCCGTTTCTTTTGTTTCTTGGGAAGGTCCGAACGCTTCGCTGCCGAGAACAAGGACGCTTTTTCTTTCTCTTTCGTGTTCATAAACGGGCGTTCCTTCCAAATCGGCAAGAAGAATTTCATATCCGTCTTTTTTCAAATTTCTTAATTCTTCGGCGAAATCATTTGCGATTTTGTAATTGATGTGAAAAATTCCGCCCATTGTCGCGCGAACCACTTTCGGGTTCAATATTTCCACGCAATCGGGACTTAGCAAAATATTTTTCGCGCCGAACCAGTCCGCCGTTCTGATTATCGTTCCGAGATTTCCCGGGTCGGAAATTCTTTCGAGCGCAAGAATAAACGGCGCTTTTTCAAATCGCGTCCGCTTGATTTCAAACAACGCCGCCACGCCTTGCGGGTGTATCGTATCTGTTATTTTTTTCAGTTGTAGCGAATTAGTTTCGGTAATCTTGATTTTTTTCTTTCCTGCGAGGGAAAGAATTTCATCGAGATTTTTCGCGTTCTTATCGAAAAAAATTTCTTCGCAAACGTAATCGCTCTTCAAACCTTCTGTCACCGCGCGAACGCCTTCGACGATAAATTTGTTTTCGCTTTTACGTTTCTTCTTTTGTTGAAGCGACGTTAAATATTTTTGCTTTCCCTTGCCGAGCATTATCAGAATTGGAAATAGATGAACGGTTGAATGTCGGACGATTTGAATTGAACGACAATCCAAATTACGATGACAAGATAAAGCGCTTGCAAAACGAGCGGCGATTTTCCGAGCGCCATTTTAATTCGCTCTTCCCACTTTTCGGGAAGGAAATGCGTTAACATTCCGACGACAAACAGCGAAACGACAACCGGATAAGCGGAAACAAATTGCGGAAAAACTTCGGCGTGGAAATAATGCGTGATTTGGTGTATCATATCGAAAGCGATTTTGTACGATTGCGCGCGGAAGAAAATCATCGAAAACGCCCAAACGTGAAATGTTAAAATTACGCCGAAAAGTTTAACGTACCACTTCCGCTCTTTCATCCATTTGGGATAACCGAGCAAGCGTTCGATTGCAAGCGAAACGCCGTGAATTGCGCCCCAAAAAACAAAGCGCCACGACGCGCCGTGCCACAATCCGCCGAGCAACATTGTCATCATTAAATTGTAATACGTGCGGATTTTCCCTTTTCTATTGCCGCCTAGCGGAATGTAAAGATAATCGCGCAACCAACTTGAAAGCGAAATGTGCCAGCGTCTCCAAAATTCCGTAACGGTTTTCGACTTGTAAGGCGCGTTGAAGTTAACGGGAAGACGAAATCCCATAAGTAACGCCAAACCGATTGCCATATCGGAATAGCCGGAAAAATCGCAGTAAATTTGAAGAACGTAACCGTAAATCGCCATTAGATTTTCGACGCCCGTAAACCGCGTGGGCCACTCAAAAACTCTATCGACGAAATTAATGCTTATGTAATCGGCAATGACCGCTTTCTTGAGCAAGCCCGCCATAATCAAGAAAAGCGCGTAGCCGATTTCTTTTTTATTAATTACGGGATATTCGTGAATTTGCTTTAAAAAATGCGATGCGCGAACAATAGGTCCCGCGACAAGTTGCGGAAAAAAAGAAACGAAGAAGAGAAAATCGAGAAAATTCTTTTCGGGTTTAAGTTCGCGACGGTAAATATCGATTGTGTAACTCATCGATTGGAAAGTAAAAAACGAAACGCCAACCGGCAGAAAAATATCGAGCAATTCGAAATGTCCGAGTTTCAAAGAGTTCAGCGTGTCGAGGAAAAAATTCGTGTACTTGAAATAGCCGAGAATACCGAGATTCATCACCAAACTGATTATCAGAAAAATTTTTCTTTTCAATTTGTTTTCGGTTTTGTAAATCTCCATTCCGGCGATGTAATCAATAAGCGAACTTAAAATAATGAGTAAAAAGAAAATTCCGCTTGATTTGTAATAAAAGAAAAGGGACGAGACGGTAAGAAAAATAATTTTAGCGCGTTTGAAATTGATGAAGAAATACGCGAAAACAATAACGAAAAGATAAAAGAACAAAAAGAAGCCGCTATTGAACAACAGCGGCTCTTCGGGATTATATTTTAACAGTTCGATAAAATTATGAAAAATTTGTTCCATTTTATTTGACCTTGGATTTTGCGTTCAAAAGCGCTTTCACGAAAAGTTCCGCCACTCTCTTCGCTCCCACGTCGTTAAAATGCGTGTAATCCATAAAAGCCATCGGCGGATTTGCCTTCACCCATTTCGGCATTGAATTCTTTCCGCCCATCGCTTTGTTCAAGTTCCAAAATGCAACGCCGGATTTTTTAGCAATTTGCGCTTGCGCTTTTAATAATTTCGGAATTCCGGGGTCGGTAACGAACTTCGAGCCTTTCTTTTTGCTTTTGTCGTGAACGCCGACGATAATTATTCCCGCGTCGGGAAAAGCGCTTTTGAGGTGAGAAACCACTTCGAGCATTTCGTTTTCGTACCACGAATAATCGCGCGCGCGATTGCTCAATGCGTTTACGCCGAACTGTAAAATTATCAATTTGTAATCGAGATATTTTGCGAATTTCCTCAATTGTTCGACGGGAATATTTTTAAGCGCCACGCCGCTGTTTCCGCGCAAAGCGTAATTATCGACGTAAACGCCGTTTCCTTCTTCAAGACTTACGCCGTAATATTTGCCTGAATTTGCGGGAACTTCGAGTTTGAGTTTTTTCACTTTACCTTTCAGCGGTATTTCAATTCGCTCCACGTCGCCGCTTTTCGAAATGTTCAGCGTCCCCTTTTTGGCTCCCGCGTAATATGTGATTGTAGCCTTTTTATCAGGCGTTACGTACAAATACGCTTCCGAAAAATCTTTTTGTCTTCTGAAATACGGCGCCGTTTGATATTCCACCCAAGCGTTTCCTTTCGGAATAAAGACCTCTCCGTTAATTCCTACGGGATAGTGTCGCGGATTGGAAGTGAAAACGGAATAATTTTTCCAATTGTTCGAAAAGGAAAGTTTCATCGATTGACGGAAAGTAACGTCTTGCGAAGTAATCGGTAAAAAGCCCACGCCTTTTCCGCCGAATTTCTTCTGCAACTCTTCGCGAATTTGGGAAGTAACTAAATCGCCTTCAATAATCGAATCGCCGAAATGCGCAATTCTCACTTTTTGTTTCTTTGCGTTTTTCAGCGCGTCGAAAAACTTCTTCAATTGCTTCACGTTTCCTTGCAAAGGAACGTCTTTCCCGAGTTTGGAACTTGCGGGCAATTCTCCCAAAACGGGCAAAATCGAAGCGTAAAGAACGTCGTTGCGCGTAATTACCGCTCCGCTTGACGAATTGTCGTCGAATAAATTATCGATGTCTTCATTTACATCTTCTTCTTGCTCTTTCAACAAATCGGAATAAATTTCAACTCTTTTGACTTTTATTCCGAAAATTTCGAACTCGGGCGGAAGCAAATAAAAAAGAGAAAGAAAGAAAACCGTAATCAATAAAATGTAAATTGGACGCGTAATATAATTTTTTGCTTTTTCCATTTTTAAGCCTTGTTTTAATTTTTATTTAAAACACGAAGCAATTCCCGTGCCCAAATTTTATACCCTTGCGCGTTCAAATGCAATTGGTCGCGCGTGTATTCGTCTTTCAAAAAATATCCCGATGAAAGCCTTTTGTTCAAATCGATGAAAATCGCGTCGTTGCGTTCGCAAATCTTTTTCAATTTCGAATTAAGTTTTTTAACCACTTTGTTTCTCTCACGATTATATTTAACCACATCCAAATCGGGTTGGTGTTCTTTTATCCAATTTTCTCCCCAGCGTTTCCCCGCAAAAATGATTGAATTCACAATCACCTTGATTTTATTGGCTTTCAGCGTTTTAATTATATATTCGAAATTCGACAGAATGATGTTTTCTCCGACCCAATTATAAACGTCGTTTATTCCCGCCTCTATAATTACGATTTTGGGAGCGAGTTTAATCACATCCGACAAACGATGCTTCATTCCCTCCGTTCCGTCCCCGGCAATTCCGCGATTGATTATTTTAAAATCGCCCAAAAGTTCGTTCCAACGCGCGCTCTGTATGTGCGAATCTCCGAACATCACTATGTCGGGATGACGAAGTTTATTTAATTTGTACATTTTTGTTTCGAAACGATACACCGGGTTTTTCAAATAGAGAGAAGAATCGGGAGGCATTTCTCCGTAATTCGGAGTGAAAAATCCGCTTGACGAAAAAATCAACAATAACCAAAGAAAAAAAGATTTTATTTTATTAAGATGCATCGCCGTCCTTCTCATCTTCGGAATTAGTCTGTTCCTTTTTACCTTTTTCGGAAATATCCAAAATCGAATTTAACGATTTTATTCTTTCATTTAAAGTTTCTTCGGTTTTAATCAAATGAGAAATTTTCGCGAGATACTCTTCCTTTTGAATTTCCACGGCGGAAAATTCCCGTCTTAACCTCTCCGTTTCGTTTTCGCGTTCCGTTAATTTCTCTTCAAGATTTTTAATTTCCGTATTCAATTTTTCGATTGTTTTTTCCGCTTCCGCGCGTTCGTTTGCCGCTTCGTTAATTTCGTTGGCAATATTTTTCAGCGTATCCGCAAGCAAAACCTCCGTTTCCTTCTTTTTCGCTTTCAGTTTGGCAACGCCGGCCGCAAGTTTTTCGCTCTTTTCTTTTAGCGCTTTGATTTCCAGCGCGAATTCGCCTTTTTCCTTTTCGAGTTCGCGCAACGAGGTAAACAAACGCTCTTTTTCTTTTTCCGCTTTTTCTTTTTCTTTTTCAAGAACCGAAATTTCCGCCTCGGCTTCGCTTATTTTAATTTCGAGCGTAGTTAAAGTTCCGCTTTTTTCGTTTATCTCGTTCTCTGTTTGAATTAATTTTTCTTTCGCTTCGCTTATTTTTTCGGAAATCCGATTCTTTTCATTTTCAAACTTCTGAATTTCCGCCGCAAGTTGAGATTGAAGTTCGGCGAATTTCCTTTCCGCCTCCGTTTTCCTTTTTTCCAAATCCGCGAGAGTCTCTTTTTCCTTTTCGACATTCTTTTGCAGATTTTCTTTTTCCTCGCGCAAATTGGCGAGTTGCGTTTGAAGTTCGGAAATCATTCTCAAAAGCGATTCACGGTCTTTCGAAAGTTCTCCGTTCTTCGATTCAATCGCTTTTATTTCGGTTCGCATTACGGTAATTTGCGTGTCAAGATTTTCGATTTCTTCCGATTTCTTCGCGGCTGTTTTCGTCAGTTCGTCTATTTTATTTTCGAGCGCGCGTTTTTCTTCCGCGTATTCATTAAACAATTTGTCTTTTTCCGCAAGTTTTTCGCCGAGAGTCGAAAGTGTTTCTTCGAGGTGCTGTTTTACGTTCGCCGAATTTTGAATTACGCGCTCCAATTCCGTGCGGTTTTTTTCAAGTTTTGCCACTTCGTTTTTTAACGCCGAAATTTTTTCGTTTTCGCTTTCGATTATCTTTGCGTTTTCGTTTTGTGTCAGTTCAAGATTTTGTTTCAGTTGTTCAAGTAAATTCTGCTTTTGAACGATTTCGCTTTTCAATTTTTCGAGTTCCGCTTCGGCTAAAATATTATCTTCGCGGTTCAACGCGTTACGCTTTAAGAGTTCGTCGCGTTCGGTGTAAAGCGCCGTCACTTCGCCTCGCAATTGTTGTTCTTCGTCCTTTAACGCGCTTATTTTCTCCGCGATTTTCCCTTTTTGATTTTGCAAATCGTCGAGCATTATTCGCGTCGCTTCCACTTTCCCTTTAAGGGATTCCAAACTTTCGTGTTGTTGTAAAAGCGCGTGCAAACGATTTCGCAAATCGTCGTTTTCCTGAACGAGTCGCTCTATTTCCTGTTTGGATTTTCCGAGTAAAAAAGCCATTTCACACTCCCGTTACATTAATCAAGTATTTTTTCCAAATATGTTCTGTAATCCGATTTCGGCATTTCTTCGATAATCGCGCGCAAACCGTGTTCGTCAATGAAATTCTTAAAATACGCAATTTCTTCGATGCAAGCCACTTTCATTCCTTGACGCTCTTCGATTACGCCGAAAAAATTCGACGCTTGCAAAAGCGAGCGCGGCGTTCCCGTATCGAGCCAAGCGATTCCGCGTCCGATTTGCTCGACGCGAAGTTTACCTTTTTCGAGATAAATTTTGTTTACGTCCGTAATTTCAAGTTCGCCGCGCGCCGAAGGTTTGAGATTTTTCGCTATTTCCACGACTTCGTTGTCGTAAATGTAAAGTCCCGGCACGGCATAATCGGATTTCGGATTTTTCGGCTTTTCTTCAATCGAAATTGCGTTGCCGAGCCCGTCGAATTCCACAATTCCGTAGCGCTCCGGGTCGGTTACTTTGTAAGCGAAAATTATTCCTCCGTCGTCGTTGTGATTTGCAAACGCGCGGTAAAGAAAATCGAGTTTCCCGTAAAAAATATTATCGCCCAAAACGAGCGTGACGGAATCGTTCCCGATAAACTTTTCGCCGAGGACAAACGCTTCGGCAATTCCGTTCGGCGCGCTTTGTACGACGTAATCGAATTTCATTCCGATACGTTCGCCCGTTCCGAAAAGTTTTTGATAGAGCGGAATAGTTTCCTCGTTTGAAATAATCAGAACGTCGCGCACGCCGCCGAGCATTAAAAGCGAAAGCGGGTAATAAATCAACGGCTTGTCGTAAATAAGCGCAAGTTGTTTGCTGTAAACTTGCGTTACGGGATAAAGACGCGAACCCGAACCGCCCGCCAAAATAATTCCTTTCATTTATTCCTCGACTTTTAAGTACGCTGATTTGATAAACTCTCTTTTTTCGTCAAATACTTCCACCTTG
>CAYZMW010000133.1:0-3847 GCA_964479645.1 uncultured Melioribacter sp.
CCGCAGAAAGCGGGAGGTTTCCTCGCAACGACTGTGTTTGTTTAGGTTGGCGCGGTAGTGCTACGGATTGCTTCGTCCTTGCTGACTTCGTCGGCACGTCCTCGCAAGGACGTGTAATCCTAACTCTTACTTCACTCATTCACTTACTCAATCAATCATTCATCCGGACTGCGGCGGAACAACATTCACAATTCATAATTCACAATTCATAATTCATAATTGAACGCCAAACGTTCGATTTTTTTTCTTAAATTTAAAACTAAAATTTTTTGGAAAGAGTTGAACGATAGAATTTATTTTATATCCGATTTGCATTTCGGTCTCGAAGAAAAAGAGCGGGAAAACGTGAAAGAAGGTACTGCCGTCGAGTTTTTGGACTCGCTTAACGACGCGGAGCGACTTGTGATTCTCGGCGATTTGTTCGATTATTGGTTCGAATATAAAAGAGTGATGCAAAAAGGCTACTATCGTTTTTTTTGTGCGCTTAAAAGACTTTCCGAACGCGGAGTGAAAATAGATTACATAATAGGAAATCACGACTTCCTACACCGAGATTTTTTTACGAGAGAATTCGGCGCACAACTTTATGAAGATGCTTACGAAGCGGAGTTTTTCGGCAAGCGCTTTTTTATGGCGCACGGCGACGGACTTTTACCGAACGACATCGGATATAAAATTCTGAAATCGGTTCTTAGGAACAAATTCATACAAAAATTGTATTCGCTCGTACATCCCGATTTGGGAATTAAAATAGCGCAAAATTCAAGCAAAAAAAGTCGTAATTACACTTCGAAAAAGAATTACGGCGAAAAAAACGCGTTGCTTGAATTTGCTAAAAAGAAAATCGATAACGGTTACGATTATGTTGTTTTGGGACATTCGCATGTGCGCGAAGAAGTGAAATATAAAGACGGTTTGTATGTAAATCTCGGTTCTTGGCTTGAAAAACCGTACTACGGAATTTTCGACGGTGAAAAATTTGAAGTTCGCATTTGGGGAACGAATGAGCAAAAATAAGAAAACGAAAAAGAAAAATAATTCGAATAAAAAGAAAATTACTTTTTGGGCGATTTTCCTTGTTATTCTTATTGCTTTCGTCATTGGCGGAATCGCCTTTGCGGGGTATGTTGCATCCGATTTGCCTTCGCTCGAACAACTTGAAAATCCGAAACAGGAATTATCGACGAACGTTTACAGCGAAGACGGAAAAGTTATCGGGCAATTTTTCGTGGAAAACAGAATCGAAACGCCGCGCGATAGCATTCCCGACGTTCTAATTCAGGCGCTTGTTGCAACCGAGGACAGAAAATTTTACGAGCATTGGGGCGTTGACGTCGAACGTTTCATTAAAGCGATGATAAAAAATATTTTTATGGGACGCCGTGAAGGCGGAAGCACGATTACGCAACAACTTGCAAAAAATTTATATTCGTTCAAAGGGAAAAGGGAAACGCTTTGGCAAACGGGAGTTCGCAAAATTCGCGAATGGATTACCGCGGTGCAAATAGAACGAAATTACACGAAAGACGAAATTCTCACGATGTATTTGAACGAGTCTTATTTCGGGCGCGGCGCATACGGCGTGGGAATCGCTTCCAAAATTTATTTTAATAAATCGCCCGCTCAACTTACCGCGCCTGAAGCGGCGGTGCTTGTCGGTTTGCTTAAGTCGCCCGCATATTACAATCCCGTTACGCATTACGACAGAGCCTTGCGACGTCGCAATTTGATTTTGCACAATATGTATGAAATGAATTATCTGACTTACGAAGAGTATAGAAAATTAATTCAAACGCCGATTAGGCTTTCCAAGGAAAAACTTCGCAAAGGGTTCAAAAGTGAAGTCGCTCCGAAATTTCTTGAATTTGTTCGCCAACAGATGTCGCCCATTGCAAGGGAGCGCGGGTTTAATCTTTACAAGGACGGTTTGAATATTTACACGACGCTTGATTCCCGAATGCAGGAACTCGCTCGCGCGGCGGTGGATTCTCATATTGTGAATTTGCAGAAAATGTTCGACGAATCTTGGAGTTGGAATAAACATCGCGATTTGTACGATAAAATTCTCGACGAAACGATTAAAGCGCAACCCGAATATAAATCGGCACAAACTCTTGAAGAAAAAATTAAGGTTTATCATTCGTTCAAGAACAATTTCGCTTTTGTCGATTCGCTGATGAAGGCGAAAACGAAAGTTCAAGTCGGTTTTGTGGTTATCGACCCGAAAACGGGAAAAATTAAAGCGCTTATCGGCGGACGAGATAAACAGGACTATTACGGATTAAATCACGTAACGCAAATTTATCGACAACCGGGTTCGTGCTTTAAGCCGATTGTTTACACGGCGGCGATTGAAAACGGACTTTATCCTGCTTATCCGATATTAAACCAACGTTTCGATTTTAACGGTTGGAGCCCCGAAAATTACAATAAACAAACGGGCGGATTTTTGACTTTGCGCGAAGGTTTGATGAAGTCGAAAAACATTATTGCCGCGCGCCTTATCATTGAAGGACACGTGGAACTGTGGCAAGTGGGAAAACTCGCGCGCCGCCTCGGTATTCAAAGTAAATTGGATTTGTACCCCGCAATTTCTCTCGGCGCAACTCAACTTCGCCCGATTGAAATGGTGTCCGTTTTTTCAACTTTTGCAAACAAAGGAATTTATATCGAACCGACTTCAATCGAACGCGTTGATAATAAGGACGGAATTTTAATCACCACGTTTACTCCCAAAACACGCGAGGCGCTTTCTGAAGGAACGGATTACATTATTGTAAGTATGCTTCAATCGGTTGTTTCGAAGGGAACTGGAAGCGCGATTCGGTGGAAATATCATTTTACGCGTCCCGCCGCCGGGAAAACCGGAACGACGCAAAATTATGCGGACGCTTGGTTTATCGGTTTTACGCCCGATTTGGTCGCAGGTGTTTGGACGGGGTTCGACGACCAGAGAATTACGTTTAAGGATATGAAGGGAACAGGCGCGAAGTGCGCTTTGCCGATTTGGGCTATTTTTATGAACAAAGTTTATGAGGAATTCGATTTCCCCGAAAGTAATTTCGAAATGCCCGACGACGGTTCGGTCGCTTACGTGGATTTTTGCAAGGAATCGATTTACGAATACGGTAATCCGCGTTTGGTTTCTGACGATTGTAACAGCGGCGTTGTGACCGATGTTATCAAGGTTAGCGATATTCCGCCGCCGTTCGATTACGAACGTGACGCCCAAGTTAAAATTTTCGAAAAATATTTATATTTCGACAGTTCGGGCACGCACAGAGCCGTTGAAATCAAATAAATCGTTACTTGCTACCTTTCTAAATTGATAGATTAATCGATTGCTTGTCCATCTAAAAGGAGGCGGCGACACGAATTATTTGGGAGAGAGAAAATTTGTGATAACAAAAAAGCCTTGAAAACATTACGTTTCAAGGCTTTCTCTTTTGTGTCTCCAGATGGATTTGCCGTTGCGAGCCCCCTTCGGTTTCTTATGGTTTCGTTTTTTTTGTATATTTATTTATATTGTTATGATGTTATATTACTAAACTAACAACCGCGAAAGCAACGAATGCGTGAATATGAAGCAAAAAACGAAAATGCATGCAAAGGAAAAATGAAAGCTTCTATTTAACAATAAATAAAATGAGGGGGAGTCATGTCCAAGGAAAAAGAATTTAATTTGGCGGAATTCGCCGAACGCCTTAAAAAAGTAATCATCAACGACTTTGGGAGCATTAGAAAATTCGCAGAAATACTTGGCGAACCGCCCTCATATATCTCCAATTATACAAGTGGAGCGCGAGAACCGAGAGCGAATTTTTTCTGGAAATTGGCGCAATATAAT
>CAYZMW010000134.1:0-2127 GCA_964479645.1 uncultured Melioribacter sp.
TTGCGAATTAAAAAACCGTACCGTGCGGGATGTGCGAAAATCACTTTTATCGCAAGCAAACGAAACAAATAGCGCGACGTTTCTTCGGGCAAATTCATGTTGTAGTAAATCTTTGTTTTTTGCCTTTCCATTTGCTTTTTCAAATTCGAAATTCCGATGTTGTACGAGGCGGCGGCGAGCGTCCATGTGCCGAAAGTTTTTTTCGCCTTGAGCAAATATTTGCACGCCGCTTCGGTCGATTTCTCCACGTCGTAACGCTCGTCAATCATATCGTTTACCGTTAATCCGTACTGTCGGGCGGTCTTTTTCAACAACTGCCAAAACCCTACGGCATGCGCTGGTGAAACGACATTTTCCAAATTGCTTTCTACAATGGCGAGATATTTAAAGTCTTCGGGAATACCGTAGCGTTTCAGTATCGGAACAATTACGGGGAACCAACGATTGGAACGCTTGAAAACAAGCAACGTCGAGGAATGCCAATAAGTGTTCGCAATCAGTTCGCGCTCAATTCTTTCTTTGACGTCGAAATTTTCGAGCGGAACTCTTTCGCCGCAAAAATCGAGTTCGTCCGGCAATTTCGGACTTTCGATAATATATTGGAAAGGATAATCGTCTTTGTTTGCGCGCTTAATTGTGGAATCGTAAATTTTGTAAACAAGTTCGGGCGTACTTATGTCGTATTTGTAATAAAGAACCATTGCGACGGCAACCACGAACAACGAAACGAAAAGCGAAATTAGAAAATTTTTAAACGTCATTCTTTTTTGTCGAAATATCTGTAAATTTTTTCCAATTGCGTACTTGTTCCTAAAAGAAACAACGTGTCGTTAACTTGCAGTTTCGTGTTGTCGTCAAAATATCGCATGAAATTTCTACCACGTTTTATGCGGAGAATTTTCACGTCGTACTCTTTCAGCGGCAGTGCGCCGATTTTGTTTCCGAGAAAAAGCGATTTTTCCGTAACAGCATATTCCGAAATTTTAAGCGACGGCGAACACGAAGAAAACGCAAGCAAAGAAATTCCGAAAACGAAAAGAAGTTTTCTAATTTTCACTTTCAAACTCCGGGAAATATTTTTTATCGGTATTGTAAACCGAGCCTCGAAAAACCCCGACAATCGTTCCGTCGGTCTTTTTCACCTTGATTGTATAAACCGCAACTTTGGAACGGCGGCTTTCCTCGTTCGTTTCCGCAATGATTTCGTCGCCTTCGTAGAGCGGAGACGTAAACGCCATGCCCGTCTCGAGCGCAACGGCGATATTACCGTAATTGTTCGAACAAAATGCGAGAGCCGTTTGCGCGAAAGCAAAAGTTACTCCGCCGTGGCAAGTGCCGAATGAGTTAATCATATCACCGCGAATTTTCATTTTGATTTTTGCGTAACCCGGTTCGCTTTCAAGCACTTCCACGCCGAGCCACCGCGCAAAATTATCGTTCTTTTTTATATGCTCGGTAACTTTTTCGGTAAGTTCCTTTTGCGTCATTTTATCCGTTCAAATATTTTTTAAATTCATTTTCGATTAACGAACAAGGCAACATCATCGGCTTTTCGGCTATTTCCACTTTCATATTCTTACCGTCGATAAAATATTCGCCCGATATTTTGCCGAAAGGAGAGTCGAGAAAAAATTCGCCTTTGTTTTCGTCGCCGTTAAATTCGCCTTCCATTTTGGCGAAAGCTTCTTTCCCTTTTTCAACAAGTTCGCTTACGGCAATGTTTTCGGGAATTGAAACATTAAAATTACAAGACATTTTTATTTCCGTTTATTTTGAAAAATAAATTTATTGAAATTAAAAGTTTCCTCAAACCCAATAATAAAAAACTCCGCCGAAGCGGAGTTAAAATTAGCAAGCAAGATATTTAAATTAATATCTGTAATGTTCGGGTTTATAAGGACCTTCAATCGGCACGCCGATATATTCCGCTTGTTCGGGAGTTAGTTTCGTTAATTTAACGCCAAGTTTTTCGAGATGCAAGCGCGCCACTTCTTCGTCCAATTTTTTCGGCAAACGATAAACGCCGATTTCGTAATCCTTTTGCCACAATTCCATTTGCGCCAAAGTTTGATTTGTAAACGAGTTGCTCATCACGAATGAAGGGTGTCCCGTGGCGTTGCCCAAGTT
>CAYZMW010000135.1:0-7858 GCA_964479645.1 uncultured Melioribacter sp.
CCGCTTATCAGATAAAATCAAAATAAAAAAATTGATGATTTAATTTTTGTAGCGACATCTCGCTTGTTCGGGTTGTCGCTACATTGTTATTAAAGAAGTCCTTGGAAATCGTCGTGCAAGCACGGCAAGTTTAAACCGCGAAAATCCGGTTAAATCCGTGTCGTCCGTGTTCCGTAAAAACAAAGGCTTGACGAATTGTTTTTCCCCGTTGTTCTCGGTTTCTGTAAGTTTTATAAATGATTTTATCTTTTCGGCAAAATAAAAAGTCTTTTTTCACAAAGCGTTTATTTTTGAATTTTACATTTCTCAAATGTTGAAACTGCAAAATTTTTGTAGTATATTTATAGTCTGTATTTTAATAAACCCTGCTCCCGAAGTTCGTCTTCGGGGGCCTTAATTTAATTAAAGTCCAAAGGGAGGATTTATGGCAAAACGACACTACGAGAGCGTTGTAATTATTAACGCGGCGCTCGAAGATGACAAAGTTGAAGAAGTCATCAAAAAAATCGAAAAGACTCTTGCGGACGGCGAAGCCGAAATTACGGACGTCGAACGCTGGGGTCGTAAAAGATTGGCTTATCCGATTAGAAAGGCGAAAACGGGCTATTATTTGGTAATTCGTTTTATCGCCGACCCTTCATTTATCGCAAAATTAGACCGTTTCTATCGTTTGGAAGAACAAATTTTCCGTTCGCTTATCGTTCTGCTCGATAAAGAAGCGCTTAAGTATATTGCGCAAAAGAAAGCGGAAGCAGAAAAAGAAGCGACCGTTACGGTGAGCGAACCCGCAACGGAACAACCCGCGGAACCGAAAGCGGAAGCACAAAAAGAAGAAGAAAAGAAAGACGACGTTGCTGAAGAAACTTCCGAACCTACCGAAGAAGCCGAAGAAACGGTTGAAACCGTAGCGGAAGAAAACAACGAAGCAAAGGATAACGACGAGAACAACTAAGAGTTGACGGAGGAGATGTAATAATGGCCGATTTGAAAATGCCCGAATTAAACAGCGTTGTTGTTGCAGGTAATTTGACGAAAGACCCGACATTTAGAGAAACTTCAAACAAAACTCCCGTCGTTAATTTTCACATTGCGGTTAACAGACGATACAAGGACAGCAACAATCAGTGGCAGGAAGACGTTTGCTACGTTGGGGTTGTCGCTTGGAACAAACTCGCCGAAAGTTGCAGAAATCGACTTCAAAAAGGAAGCGCTGTTTTAATCGAAGGCGAGTTGCAAAGCCGCACGTTCAGAACCGACGACGATAAAAACAGAACCGTCGTCGAGATAAAAGCCAAGAGAATTCAGTTCCTGAACAAACTCAAAAGAAGTCAGGACGCTTCCGGCGACGTTCCGCAAACGGAAGAAGCTGTTGACACTTCCGATTACGAAGACGCTTCGTTCGACAAATTTCTAACGGACGAAGAATCCAAATTGATAAATGATAACGAATAATTGGAGAAAATAAAAAATGAAAGCAAAAAGAGTTAATAGAGTTATCGAAGGCTACATCGATTACAAAGAGCCTAAAAAGCTTTACAAATTTATTACCGACCAAGGTAAAATAATTCCCCGCAGAGTTACGGGGCTCAGCGCAAAACAACATCGTCAATTGGTACGCGCAATAAAAAGAGCGCGCCAGATAGCATTGTTACCATTCGTCTCAGAAGCAATTAAGTAAGGAGGTTGGATTTATGAAAATTATATTAAGAAGAGATTATCCGCAGTTGGGTAAGATTGGAGATATCGTTGAAGTAAAAGACGGATTTGCAAGAAACTTCCTTATTCCGCGTCAAATTGCTTATCTGGCGACCGAAAGTAATATTCGCGCGTTGGAAGAAGAGAAGAAAGCCGCGGCGAAACGCGAAGCGGCGGAAATCGAAAAAGCGCAGAGTATGGCTTCCGAACTCGAAAAAATTTCGATTACAATTCCCGTAAAAGTCGGCGAAGAAGAGAAAATTTTCGGTTCGGTTACTACGCAAATGATTGCCGATGCAATTAAGGAAAAAGGTTTCGAAGTCGATAAAAGAAAAATCGAACTTCCCGAAGAAATCAAAGCGCTCGGCATTTATACCGTAAACGTCAAGTTGCATTCCGATGTCAAAGCGTCGGTTAAAACTTGGGTCGTAAGAGAATAGTTTTAAGGCGTCCGATTAAGGGCGCTTTTTATTTAAACGAAACTTTTAACAAAAAAATCGAAGAAGTTATATGAAAGAATTCAGATCAAAACTGATTTTAATCTTGGCGTTTGTTGCGTTGAGCATTTATTTGCTTTATCCTACGTATCAAGATTATCAGAATACGAAGAAAATCGAAAAGGAACTTTCGAATTTTGCCGTTGAATATAAAGCGAAAGATCCGACGATTTCCGAAGCGAAATTAAAAAAACTTCTCGCTTTCAAAGAAGACAGCATTCGCGTGAGCAATCCCGATTTTAAAGACGCCCGCGAAAAAAGACTGAAACTCGGACTCGATTTGCAAGGCGGTATGTATTTGGTGCTCGAAGTCAATACCGCGAAACTTCTCGAAAAACTCGCCAAAGACCCCGACGATACTTTCGAGCAAATTATGAAAGAGGCTGAAAAGGAAGCGAAGGTTTCGGACGAAGACGTTGTTTCGATTGTTGCGCGAAAATTGAAAGAAAAAGGAATTCGCCTGAGCAGATATTTCGGATCAATACGCGAAAGCGACGACCAAATAATTAAAAAACTAAAAGAGCAGGAAAAAGATGCCGTGACGCGAGCCATTGAAATTATTAGCAATCGCGTTAACCAGTACGGTGTTTCCGAACCGAGCATTCAACCGCAAGGCGCACGCAGAATTATCGTGGAACTTCCGGGCATTGCGAAAGAAGAAGAAGCGAAAAGACTTTTGCAAGGACGCGCTTTGCTTGAATTTACGCTCGTAAAGGACCCTCAATTCACTTTTAAAATTATGAATGCGATTGACGCTCACTTGGCTGAAGTGCTTGCGCCGAAAGATAGCGCGCTTGTCGATAGTCTCGCCGCAAAAGATTCCACGGGACAATTGAGCGAAGAAGAATTTGCAATCAAACATCCGTTCTACGCTTTGGCAATGATTAATCCGCAAAGCCAAGTTGCGGACGCTTTCGTAAAACAAAGCAATATGGCGAAACTCAAAAACTATTTGAGCCGTCCCGACGTTCAAAAACTCATTCCCGATAACGTACGCTTTTTGTTCAGCGCCAAACCCGTTACGACAACGAAAGAAGGAGAGGCGATTTACAAACTGTACCTTGTGAACAAGAAGGCGGAACTTACGGGCGGTGTAATTACCGACGCGCAAGCGAATATTGATCCGCAAACGACCGCGCCGATTGTTACAATGCAAATGAACGCGGAAGGCGCACGCGAATGGGCGAGAATTACAGGGTCGAACATAAACAAACGAATTGCGATTGTGCTTGACGGCGTCGTTTATTCCGCTCCCGTGGTGAAAGGAAAAATCGCGGGCGGACGTTCGCAAATAGAAGGAATGGCGGACTTGGACGAAGCGAAACTTTTGGAGATTGTTCTTAAAGCAGGCGCTTTGCCCGCACCGATTGAAATTATCGAAGAAAGAACCGTCGGTCCGTCCTTGGGCCAAGACTCAATTAACAAAGGCTTTTTCTCGACCGTTGCCGGATTTATTTTAGTTGCGGTGTTTATGGTTTTCTATTACAGAACGGGCGGAGCGATTGCGGACTTGGCGCTTTTCCTTACGCTTCTGTTCATTATGGGAATTCTTGCCGGTTTCCACGCAACGCTTACGTTGCCCGGTATTGCGGGTATCATTCTTACAATCGGTATGGCGGTTGACGCGAACGTGCTTATTTACGAAAGAATTCGCGAAGAACTTGCGACCGGCAAAACGCTTAAAGCCGCGGTTACCGCCGGTTTTACGAATTCGTATTCCGCTATTTTCGACTCGAACATTACGACATTCTTTACCGGTATTATTCTTTACCAATTCGGTAGCGGCCCAGTGCAAGGTTTTGCGCTTACGCTTATGATTGGTATCGTTTCCAGTTTGTTCAGTGCATTGGTGGTTTCCCGTTTGATTTTCGATATGATGGTCAAAAAGGGAATTAAAATTAATATCGGATAATTTAGGAGATTAGAAATAAATGCGAATATTTCAAAACACAAAATTTGATTTTCTCGGCAGTAGAAAAATTGCATACGCAATTTCGGGCGCGTTGATTTTAATCGGTTTGATTAGTCTCGCTTTCCGCGGATTGGAATACGGAATTGATTTCAAAGGCGGAACCGAAATCGCTTTGGGATTTGAAAAGCCGATTGACATCGGAAAAGTAAGAGCCGAACTAAATAAAATCGGTTTGGGAAAAGTGGAAGTTAAAACTTTCGGCGGTGAAACGGGCGTGCTCGTAAGAACCGATTTGCAAGAAATCCCGAAAGATATTTATCCGAAAGTGGTAAATAAAATCGAAGAAGCGATTAAAAAACTTCATCCGAACGTAAAATACGAAGTGAAGGAAAAAACGTCCAATTCGATTACTTTCAAATTCGAAACACCCGAACTTGCCGCGCAAATTTCGAACGAACTATTTAAGGAAGGTTTTCAAACCTCTAAACTCGAAGAAGATAACGCGCACCAAACCGAAGTTGTCGTAAGAGTGGGAATTGCGGATTGGATTAAGGAAAATTTGAAAACGATGTATGCCGACAATTCTTTCCAAATTCTTAAAGAGGAACACGTCGGACCGAAAATCGGTAAGGAACTTAAAGTAGATGCGATTATTTCGATTGTGCTTGCGTTAATCGTGATTCTCATTTACTTGGGCTTCCGTTTCAAATTCATTTTTGCAGTGGGCGCGGTTGCGGCTTTGTTCCACGACGTTTTAATCACGCTCGGTTTGTTCTCGCTACTCTACGGCGTTACGGATTTTCTCAATCTTGCGATTAACATTAACGTGGTCGCGGCGTTCCTTACCCTTGTCGGTTATTCGATTAACGACACGGTGGTTGTTTTCGACAGAGTAAGAGAGAATTTCAAAATTCACAAAACCGCACCGTTGAAGGATAACATCAACAATGCGATTAACCAAACTTTGCCGCGTACGATTATCACTTCGATGACGACGTGGTTCGTTACTCTTATATTGCTCATTTTCGGCGGCGAAGTTTTACGCGGATTTGCATTCGCTCTCTTTATCGGCGTTATGGTCGGTACTTACTCGTCGATTTTCGTTGCAAGTTCGCTCGTTTACGAATATGCTAAAAAAGGAAATAAAAAGATTTCGTTCTGACGGAATAATTTATTTCTCTATTTGTTGTTTGAAAAGCCCCGCCGAAAGCGGGGTTTTTTAGTTTTGTAGTGAAATGTTACAAATTGGGAAAGTAAGCATTGAGCGTTCAGTTGCTCGATACAAAATTTTAAAATATTTCCGATTAAGCGTAGAAACACACTTTCGCGTACTTTTACATACAAGAGAAACTGTCAGTTGCCGAACATTTGTAATTTGGAATTGAGGTGCAAAGCCTCGATTTAACTCATTACGCGTCACTCGAAAAAATTTCCACACCGCTATTGCGTGCAACTATTACTTTTGTGGTAAGTCCGATGAACAATCCGTGTTCCACGATGCCTGCGCGTTCGTTCAGTTTTTGCGCAAGTTCATACGGATTTTCGATTATCCCGAAATTCGTATCGAGAATGAAATTGTTCTCATCCGTAAGAAAAGGTTCGCCGTTTTCGGTAATGCGCAATTTCGGTTCTCCGCCCATCGCGCGTAAAAAACGCTCTTCGCTTTTGTATGCGAATTTTATTACCTCAATCGGCACAGCCCACTTTTCGCCGAGACGCTTGCTTAATTTCGATTCGTCAACGATGAAATAACAAGCCCCGCTTGCCTGCGCCACGATTTTTTCCCGCAAAAGCGCTCCGCCGCCGCCTTTAATCAAATTAAGATTTTCGTCCACTTCGTCGGCGCCGTCGATTGTTAAATCTATTACTTGATGATGTTCGAAATCCGTTATCGGAATGCCGAATTTTTCAGCCTTTGCGCGCGTCGCTTCCGATGTCGGAATGCCGACGATGTTTTTAAGCTTTCCTTCGCCTATCAATTCGCCGAGTTTAACGAGCGCGTAATGAACCGTCGAACCGGTGCCGAGTCCGATCACCATTCCCGATTTCACAAACTTCACCGCTTTTTCGGCGGCTTCTTTTTTCAGTAATTCTTTATCCATTTTTCATTTTCTCTATTTGATGAAAAGTTTCGCCGCTGTAATAACGAGCGAGGGATTATCGATTAACGCGTGCTTGAATAAATTGCCGAGCGTCCTTTTTTCGTACGGAATTTTTTCGAACGTTTTTGCGAGCGAATTGAATTTCCCGTCGTCGAAATTGAAAATCCCGTTCTTTATTTTATCGAACATTTTGTGTCGTTTGCCAAGTCTTTCGTCCCAGCGTTTTTCATATTCGAAAATAAAATCGAGGTTCTTTTTTTGCAGCGCTTCGGCAACCGTTTTTCCGCCGAGCATTCCGCCGATCATTCCGCTTGCAATTCCGCCGCCGGAAAGTGGATTGACTTGTCGCGCGGCATCGCCAACGAGAATTATTCCCGGCGCGGCGATTTTTTCAAGCGAGGGAACGCAGGGAACGCCGCCCGCTACTTCCGAAAGTATTGACGCTTGCGGAAAATGTTTTTCAAGAAATTCGTAAAGAAACTCTTTCGCGGATTTGCGTTTCCCGATTTCTCCGCTTACGCCGAGTCCGATGTTCGCTTTGTTTTCTCCCTTCGGAAAAACCCAAAGATAGCCTTCGGGCGCAACGTTTTCGCCGAAATAAAAAGCGATTGCATTAGGATTTATCTCAACGTTCGAGGCAAGCACTTGAAACGCGCCTTCCATTTCGCGAAAATCAACGTGGGTTTGTAATCCCGCCCAACGCCCCGCGCGCGATTCCACACCGTCGGCGGCAATTACGATTTTCGCTTTTACTTCGTAATTTTTCCCGAGATGAGAAAATTTTACTCCCGAAACTTTTTCGCCGTCGAATAGAAGTCCGTAAACATAAGCGTTTGTCAAAAATTTTGCGCCTTGCTCCGCGGCAATTTCAGCAAGACGTTTATCGAACCGCGTTCTGTCCAAAACGTAACCGCGCATTCCCGAAGGCATATCAACACGTATTCCGTTCGGCGCAATGAAACTCAGTTCGTTTATTTCCACGGAAATGAAATCGCTTTCCGGTTCGAGGAATTCGGCGATTCCTTCGTGCGAAACCGCTTCGGCGCAACGCACGGGAAGCCCGATTTCTCTATCTTTTTCCAAAACAAGAACCGAAAATCCCGCTTCCGCGACAAAGCGCGCGGCGGTAGAGCCGGCGGGACCCGCTCCGATTACAACAACATCGTATTCGTTATTTATCTTCATTCGTTTTGATTTTTTCTTTGTTGAAAACAAGAACGTCAATCGGGCAAACCCAAACGCACTTTGCGCAGTTAGTGCAAAGCGCTTCGTCTATTTCGATTTCCGCTTGACGCAGTTCTATAGCGTCTTCGGGACAAACGCCGACGCACGTCCCGCAAAAATCGCACTTGTTCGGTATGATTTCGATTAATAGCAATTGAGTGAATTTTATTAAAAACGAATACCCAATATAGCAAAAATGAAAGAGGGAAGGAAAACGGCGGCACGGAGGTAATGCGTTTTTCGCTACGACTACAAACTATGAAAAACCTTAAATACGGTTAAAAATGAAATTTTTCTTCAATAAACGCAAACTTTTAATTATATTTGCACTTCAAAATTTTGAGGAATTATGAAAATTTTAAAATCATTGAACGAAGCGCAACGCAAAGCGGTTGAATTCACGAAGGGTTCACAAATAATTATCGCGG
>CAYZMW010000136.1:0-2157 GCA_964479645.1 uncultured Melioribacter sp.
AAAAAGCCTTGTAAGTTATTCTCTTACAAGGCTTTAGTATTTGTGAGCGTGCCTGGGCTCGAACCAGGGACCCTCTGCTTAAAAGGCAGATGCTCTACCACTGAGCTACACGCCCGACCAACTTTTCAAACAATCATTTCAATAAGAATTACAAATTTACTATTTCTTTATAATTAATACAAGGTTTTTTTGATTTTTTAAAGTTGCTTTTAATTACTATTTAGATTAAATTTAAATAGTGGTTAAACAAATTTAAGGTGGTTTAAGATGTTTGAAATTGTTAGAAGCATGATGAGTCAAAAAATATCCGAAATCAAGAAAAGGAAAATTAAGGCAAATGATAAAATTAAACGAGTATTGTATGACGAACCTTCATTACGAGGTAAGTTAATTGCTTATTCGGATAAATTTTCTGTTTTGCGTGAGGAGTGGTTGTTCGATTTAATAGTGAAAAATATTACTTTCGAGGAGCTTGCAAAATCGGCTGAATTAGATATTGCGGATATGATTGAGTTTCTGAATTCAGAAGAGGCAGATGTTAAGGAAAATCTTGAAAAACCAACGTGGGTTGAAAATGGTGATTTTTTGGAAATTGATGCAAGAGAACTTTCGGGCTTCTTTCTCAAAGATATTTTGGCAAAAGAAGCTCGCTTACCGAAAGGGAAAGGATTAAAAATTATTCAAAATTTTCATGCCGCCCCTCTTATTTCGTTGTTGGAGTCGAAAGGATATAAATCATATACGGAAAAGATTTCCAACGAGTTATTCAATTTCTACTTTTGGAAAGAAAACAATATTGCGGAGAAAAAAGAAATTAACATTTCTATAACTGCAAAGCCGCAAATGGTAATTCAATCGGCTACTCCTGTAATTTATCCGGTGTTACTAAAATTATTAAATTCAGAAGAAGTAAAAAAAGCCGTAGAAATTACGGAATATAAAGTGTGGGAAGAAACGGAGAAGCATCTCGGTTGGATTGTCAACGGTAAGGCGGATTTATCATTTTCGGCTGTTTTGGCGATGTCTAATTTGGCGAGTAATAAAGATATTGTAAAAATGACATCGGTTGCGGTTTGGGATAATTTTTATTTGTTAACGCGGGGTTTTAAAGCGAAAGATTGGAATAACCTTAAAGGACGTGATATTAATATGCCGTTATTTTTCAACGCGCCTCCCGCAAAGGTTACGCATTATTTAATGAAAAAGGCGGGAATAGATCCTAAGGATTTTTCTTTTGTTTATGGTAAACCGTTCGGGCGTCCCGAAATTATTTACAAAGGGTTGGTTGAGGGAGTAATCGACGTTGCATTGTTGCGTGAGCCAGAAGTAAGTTACGCATTAACAAATAATGAAGAAATTTACGAGTCGTTTTCATACAATAATCTTTGGAAAAGAATTCATCCCGAAAGTAAAGGATTACCGAACGCGGGAGTGGTTTTTAAAAGGGAATGGATGGAAAAATTTCCCGAAGAAACTAAGTTGGTAATTACTGAAATAGATAAGGCAATTTCATGGGTAAAAGAAAATAAAGAAGAAGCGGCAAAATTGTCATACAAAGAAATGGGACATACTTACGACGAAGTTTATAAATTTTTAACGCGAGTACATTTCGAAAATATTGAAGCGAAAAAAGTAAAAAAAGAGATTGTAGATTATTTATCGGTAATTGACGGTGAAGAAAAAGCTAAAATCGCAGTTGACAAAATGCTTTGATTTTGTCTATCGAAGAATGAGATTTTAGTCGAAAGATTGTTTATTGAAAGTAAATAATCTTTCGGGTAATTTGAAATTTTTTGCAAAAAGGTTTCGGCCTGTTTGAGATGCAACTTATGCAAAAAACGTCGCGCGTAATAAAAGTAAAGATACCAATCGAAACGCGAGGAGTATTTTTTCTCAAATTTAGTTAGTTCGCTATCGGTGAAATAGGAAAGAGAAAGCGCGAGGGCTGGAGAGGAAAAATTGTTTGTAAAGAATTCCCTAATTTCATTTTTGTTTTTGTTGAATAAAGCCGAAACAAGTCTTTTTCCCAAGTCGGGATAAACAAGGATTTCGCGGTAAAAGTCCGCTTTTATTACGTAATATAAAAACGGCGAGGTTTTTTCAAGCGAAGTAATAAGTCCGCCGATTCGGGAGGTGTCATTATTTAGGATTTTGAGC
>CAYZMW010000137.1:0-18076 GCA_964479645.1 uncultured Melioribacter sp.
GGTTCATCCTTTATTCCTTTATTAAATTAATTTTTTCACAACTTAAACCATAAGATAATATATTTTATTAAAATCTAAAAGAAAAGCGGGAAACGTCAAACAAATTTATTCACATATTCTCCCGAAATGATATTGCAAAAAAACAACTCAATTCAGCGTCCAGCAAATTAAGCTTGAGGCTGAGATTAAGATTGAGGGAAAAGGAATAAGAGAGTAATTGTTCACTGAGGTGATGCATTATCGTGTGTTTCCGCGTTCATTGTACTAAAACCCGATTTCAAACCGACGAAAAAAATGGCTCTTGAAATTTTTCGTTTTAGGATTCTATTTTCGTTGAATGCGTTACATGGAAGAGCTACTAAAAATTTACTTCACGCGTTTTATTAAAACTCTCTCGTTTTTTTCGATAATGTTATTAGGTTTAGCTTTGGACACAACTCAAATTGAAATTTCAGTACGGTTGTTTTCCTAATATGTGATTTAAATCAAAACTAAAACATTTTTCCGAACAGTTTTATGGAAAAACGCCTTTTAGCGTTTCTCAAAGGTAGAAGAAATCATAAAATTTGCCTTTGATAAATTCCGAAGGTACTTCTCCGCAATTACCAAACCTGAAGATTTTTTCCAAGGCGAAAAAAATAGTTTAAGGAGGTGGATAAAATGAGAACATTATTAACAATAATATTCGTTTTCTTTTTCTTCGGGAATTTGTTTTCTCAGCAAACAACATGGGAGAAAAAATACCCCAACGGTCCTGACCGTTATAAAGATATTTTTGCCATTGATTTCGACACTTTGGTCGCTTGCGGTTCAAACGGCGAGATTTGGAGAACGACCAACGGCGGAACGAATTGGGCGTTAACCGCAAAAGTAAGCGATGATCAACTTGACGATATTGTGTTTATCGGCGCAAAAGGTTGGATCGCAGGCGGTTATGGTGTTTATTATTCGGGTGATTACGGACGCTCATGGACGAAAGTTTTTACATCGTCAAGTAGCTCTTTGCAAAGTGTTGATTTTATTAACGACACGGAAGGTTGGGTTTGCGGTTCTCAAGGTTATCTTTTGCATACGACAGACGGCGGCGCAACTTGGAGCGAAGGAAATATCCCCGTCTCACATTGGTCAACTTGGTTTTTCGGAATAGATTTTCTTGATTCTCAACACGGTTTTGCGGTCGGATCAAATTATACGTATGCATCCACAACGAACGGCGGGACAACTTGGCAAGTGTCGGAAGGAGATGAGGAAGGCGGACATTACTATTTCGATATAAAATTTTACAATAACACTTACGGCTTGATAGTGGGACATAATAAAATATTAAGGACAACAGACGGTGGCGTGACTTGGAACGATAATGTTTCCGTCAACGGAGATATTTTAAACAAATACATTTACGATATTTCGTGGGGGAAGTACGGCGACGTATTTATTTCCGCAAACAGCGGTCTTGTAGGGATTTCAAGCGATTACGGATTAACCTGGACTGAAACCGTCGTTAACTCTTCGGCGTTTTTATACGGAATAGCGGCGAAAGGAGATCCTCCGGAGGATATTTGGGTGGCAGGTAATAACGCCTTAATTTATAATTCGACCGACGGCGGAAGTAATTGGTCGTTACAAACAAAAACTCTACCCGTAAACGGCGCGCTGAGATCGGTTTCCTTTTTTGACGAAAACAGAGGAATTGCCGTGGGCGATAACGGCGCGGCAATTGAAACAACCGACGGCGGAGACACTTGGACGACTATTTCGGGCATTTCCACATCCGAGGTTTTGTGGGATATTGGTTTTCATACAAGCCAAGTCGATCCGAATTACGGAATAATAGTCGGCGACGGCGGAGTTTATTTTACAACTACGGATCGCGGTTTACATTGGCAATCGGGAAATACGGGATTATTCAATCGCCTTCGTGCCGTAAGCGCAGGCCCTTCGGGATTGGCTTACGCAATTAGTGACGGCGGTTACGGGTACGCTTGGCGTTTTGCGGAAATATTATGGGATTCTCAAAGACTAACCTATGAATTGTACGATGTAGCAAAACTCGACGCAGGGGACGCTCTTGCCGTAGGAGTGGACGGAATTATTTATACGACGACGGATCACGGGGTTTTATGGTCTCAAAAAAGCGTAACGGGAATTCCTCGAGGGAATTCGGCGGCACAATTGAACGCGATTTGTTTCCCGAATGCCAATATCGGTTATATCGGCGATTCGGATGAAAAAGTATATAAAACGATAAACGGTGGCGATACGTGGAGCGAGATTAGTTGGCCAGCAAATATGAATCAAAGTTATTACATTAATGATATTTTTTTCATAGATCCGTTACACGGTTGGGTGTCGATGGACGGCGGAGAAATTATGTACACAAGCGACGGCGGTACAACATGGTCGGTTGAACAGAAATTAACAAATAACGACATTTATAAAATACATACTTCGGGCGGTAAATATATTTGGGCTGTAGGCGCTTCGGGAACAATCTTAAAAGGAACTTTAAATTTAACGAAACCGAGCCCTGCATTGGTAAGTTTTCCGCTTTCGGGAGATGTTGACATTGACGTTACTTCTCAACTTTATTGGAGACAAGGCGCGGGACCCGATCCGACAAATTACAGACTTTATCTCGGCACGGACGGAGGAGGAACGACAAGACCGACAAACATTGTTAACGGCGCAGTTTTAAACGGTTCCACCACAAGTTATATTCCGACATCCGATTTTAATGCGAATACGACTTATTATTGGCAAATTGTTCCGTACAATGCAAACGGCGATGCGGATAATTGCCCGATTTGGTCTTTCACAACAAGAAAAAGCGTTTATTACGGCGGTGGCGGTTCAACTGCGCCCGGATATTTCTTCGCAAGTTCGCTTCCGGGCGGAAACGGCGCGCCGAGCCAACCGACTTACAACTGGAACGATCCGCAGGCAAACGGCCATACGCTCATTACAAATTGGACGGGCGATTCCGACGACGGTTATTCGGGACCGATTTCAATAGGGTTTTCATTCCCGTTTTTCGGGACGTATTATACGTCCCTTTATATCGGTACGAACGGCGTCGTAACTTTCGGTAGCGGTTATTCGGGAACAGGCTCAAACGCTTCAATTCCTTCCACAAACGCTCCTAATAATATGCTCGCCGCACTTTTAATGGACTTGTTTGTTAATTCGTCAAACGGGAATTCAGGCGTTTATTATTACTCTACCTCGAACAAGTTTATTGTTACTTGGTATTATTTAAGTCCGAAAGGTTCAAACGACTACATTACATTTCAACTTATTCTCGAACCTTCGGGTTACATCAGTTTCCAATATAACAGTAATAATAGTACTTTGCCGCTTCCCTCCGCAATTGCCAACGACGCTTTAATAGGAATTGAAAACGCTTCGGGAACGATAGGATTACAATACAGAAACGACGGTACGGGCGGACCGATTTTCGGAACGGCGTCATCTCCCAAAGGGAATGGGGGAACAAAACAGGAAGGCGATAATGCCGTAGCGTTCGACGACGACGAGAACGGACTTGCACCCGTGGAATTGACTTCTTTTATTGCAAACGTGAACGAAAGTGATGTGAAATTGCTCTGGCAAACATCGACGGAAGTAAACAATTACGGATTTGAAATTCAACGTTCGATGTCAAGCGAAAATTCGGAATGGACGACAATCGGTTTCGTGGAAGGTTGCGGGAATAGCAATTCGCCGAAAAAATATTCCTTCGAAGACAAGAATCTTCCCTGCGGTGCTTACACTTATCGCTTGAAACAAATCGATTTGGACGGCACGTTCGAATATTCCGAAAGCATAGAAGTGGAAATAAATGTCGCATACGATTTCAAATTGATGCAGAATTATCCGAACCCGTTCAATCCGACAACGACTATTTCATATTCGTTGCCCGCGCCAAGCGGAACGAAAACTTATAAAAACGTAACTTTACGAATATTCAACTCATTGGGAGAGCGGGTAGCCACTTTGGTAAATAAAGAGCAATCCGCAGGCGGATACACCGTTCGGTTTGACGCCAAGGACTTACCTTCGGGAATATACTTTTACGAATTACGCGCCGACGGTTTCAGAGATGTAAAAAAAATGATGTTGATGAAATAGATTAAATAAATAAACCCACCCCTTAGCAAGAACGCCCGTGTGTAATAGACGTATATGCGGGCGTTTTTATTTTGAAAGAATAACGGTCGGTTAAATTCCTTATTAATCCTTATTTTCGTGTGTTCGATAATTCGGAGATTTTTTTATGATTGATTTACGAAGCGACACGATTACGAAACCGAACGCCGAAATGCGCAAAGCGATGTGCGAAGCGGAAGTCGGCGACGATGTATATAAAGAAGATCCGACGGTTAACGAACTTGAACACTACGTGGCGGAACTTTTCGGAAAGGAAGCGGCGCTATTTGTCCCAAGCGGAGTGATGGGAAATCAAATTTGTTTGAACGTTTTAACGCAACCGTCCGACGAAATTATCTGCGAAAAAACGGCGCATATTTTTCAATACGAATCCGGCTCTGCGGCGGCATTGAGCGGATTGCATCTGAATTTAATCGAAGGAAATCGCGGCGTGATTACGCCCGAGCAAGTCGAACCGCTTATTCGTCCGCGCGAAGCCTACTATATGCCGCGCACGAAAGTAATCGAAGTGGAAAACACGCACAACGTCGGAGGCGGAACGATTTTCCCGCTTGAAACAATCAAAGAACTGCGCGCGCTTGCGGAAAAATACGGTTTGTACACTCACCTTGACGGAGCGCGGATTTGGAACGCGCACGTCGAAACGGGAATTCCGCTTGACGAATACGCGAAATATTTCGACAGCGTTTCGGTCTGTTTTTCCAAAGGTTTGGGCGCGCCTATCGGTTCGGCGATACTTGGCGACAAGGCTTTCGTCGAGGAAGCGTTTCGCGTGCGCAAAGCCTGGGGCGGCGGAATGCGTCAAGTCGGAATTATTGCGGCGGGAGCGCTTTATGCGGTTAAAAACAATATTTCGCGCTTAAAGGAAGACCACGAAAAGGCACGCTCTCTTGCGGAATTTCTATCCGAATTAAACGGCGTTAAAATAGACGCCGATGCGGTTCAAACGAATATCGTTGCGTTCGAGCCGTTAAATGTTTCGGTTAAGGAAGGAATAAAAGCGTGCGCCGAAAGAGGTTTGCGCGTTAGCGCGGGCGGACACGGTAAAATTCGGGCGGTTACGCACATGGACGTTTCGTTCGAAGAAATCGAAGAAGCGAAAAAAATTTTGGGAGAAGTTTTCGGTGAATAAAAAAGAATTCGATTTGAAGCGATTTAAGTTTTACGTTACTGAAGTCGTGAAATTTCACGAGGTTGACAGAATGGACGTTTGCAACAACGCCGTCTATTTTAACTACTTCGAGGACGCGCGTTTGGAATATTCCAAAATGATTGTTGAAAAATACAATCTCGGAAAACATTTCGACGACTTTCCTTTTTTCATTATGGCGCATAACGAAATAGATTATTTCACGCCGGCGCGACTTGACGACGAGTTGAGAATTTACACGCGCGTGAATTTTATCGGGAACGCAAGTTTCGGGTTCGAGCATATTGTTTTGCGAACGCGCGACAATGAAATTATTGCGCACGGGAAAGGCGTTGTTGTTCATATCGACACCGAAACTCAACGTCCTGAAAAAATGCCGAACGAGGTTGTCGAAGCGATTAAGGATTTCGAAGGCGAAGCGATTGAAACGAAATAGAAAAACGGAACGCGCGCTCGAAAGCCTTTTCGAATACGTAATCGAGAAGAGCAAAGGATTTTTCGAGGAAAAAGAACTCGAGCGATTTTTTACCGCTCTTATAAGCGAAACGAACAAACTCGGATTTACGAATTCATCTTACGCAAATCTTGAACGAATTATTAAATCTTTTTTCGATGTTCGCGCGTTTGTCGCGGACGCGCTTGCGTATCCGCATTACATCGAGATTATTGCCTCTGTGGCGCATCACAGCAATTATCTCACCGATGTTATTGTTCGAAATCCCTCGGCTGTTTACAAAATTTTAACGCCGAGTTTTCTCCTTCCGCCTGTCTCCGAAAAGAACGTACGCGACGAAATTACCCGCGGTTTCAAACGCTTTCGCAAATTCGAAACACGCGTTAAATTTCTGCGCCGACTTAAAAATCAAACGATGCTTACAATCGGCACGCGCGATTTGCTCGGGCTGAGCGATTTGCGAACGGTAACCGCGGAACTCTCCGCGCTCGCAAGAGCAATTGCGGACGAACTTTTCGCGCTCTGCGTAAATGAAATTCTTACGCGAAAAAATATCGGCGAGAAAAAAATCGAATATACGATTGCCGCGCTCGGAAAACTCGGCGGAAACGAATTGAACTACAGTTCCGACATCGACTTAATTTTCTTTTTCGATAAAAACGAAAATCTCGGCGAGTTCGACACATTCGAAATTTTAAGCGCCGCAATTTCTCTCTTTGCGGAAACCGCCGTGAAATCGACCGCGGACGGCTTTCTCTATCGCGTTGATTTTCGTTTGCGTCCCGACGGCAAATATTCGCCGCTTGTTAAAAGTTACTCCGATTATGTTCGCTACTACGAAACCCGCGGCGAGAATTGGGAAAGGCAAATGCTTTTGAAACTCGCTTTTGTCGGCGGCGGTCGCGCGCTTTTCGAAAGGTTCGCCAAACGTATCGAACCGTTCGTTTATCCTTCCGAAATTCCGAGCAATCATTTCGAGAGCGTGCGCAAAATGAAAACGCAAATAGAAGAAAGCGCGGGAAGTTCTTACGATATCAAAAAGATTAGCGGCGGCATTAGAGACGTTGAATTTGCAATACAAGTTTTGCAAACGCTTAACGGCAAAAGGGAAAGGAGCGTGCGCGAGGCTAACACGCTTACCGCTATTGAAAAACTTTTAGCCAACGGCTTGCTTGAAAAAGAGGAGGCGAAAACGCTTGCGGAAAACTACACGCTTTACAGAAAAATCGAACACTACTTACAGCTCGTCAATGATACGCAAACGCACGTTATTCCGAAAGAGGGTGAAACGCTTGAAAAACTTGTCGTGTTTCTCGGATATTCGTCCACGCGACGTTTCTTCGACAACCTAAAAAAGAGGCGCTTGCAAACAAGGAAAATTTTCAATTCGATACTTTCGGCGCAGAATTCTTTTGCGGAGGAAACGCAGGCGATTGATTTTGCCGATAAAAAGAAAGCCGCGCGAAATTTCGCCTTTATTTTTAAGGGGGAAAACATAAGCGGCGCAAAGCGGTTCGATAAATTCACTATAGAAAAAGCGTATAGAATCGAAAAACCGTTAAAAGAAATTCTAAACGAACTCGCCTTTCCCGATGTCGCGCTTGAAAATTTCGCAAAAGTTCTTTCGGTTGCAAAATTCCCCTCGCTCTTTTTCGGAGAACTTGCGGATGAAAAATTTTTGCGCCTTTTGCTTACTCTCTGTGAAGATTCGCAAATGTTCGTAAACTCAATTGTTCAGCGCCCCGAATTTCTCGAAAGTTTTCTTTCGCGCGCGGCTCTTTCTACCGATTTTTCAAGGTTTTCGAGTATTGCCAAGTTGCGTTTTTCTCTTTCGGTTCAATTCGGTGCAAACTTGCTTGATGCAAACGAAATCGGCGAAATCCTTTCTTCTTTCATAAAAGGAAAAATTGCCGCGCTTGCGAAGAAATATTTCGGCGACAAAGTTTTTGTTGCGGCGCTCGGAACGCTCGCGCGCGGCGAAATGAATTTTTCTTCCGACGCCGATTTGTTAATAATAGCGCGTAAAAATTACGCGAAGGAAGATGTTGCGGAGAAAGCGCGTGAATTTCTTGCCGCGCTCAATAAAGAAATTTCCCCTTTTACCGCGGATTTGCGTTTGCGTCCGGAAGGAGAGAGCGCGCAACTTGTTTGGGACATTGAAGCCGTAAAGAGATATTTCGAAAAGCGCGTTTCGGCTTGGGAGTTGATAGCGTTTTCGAAGGCGCGATTTGTCGCGGGCGACAAACCGACGTTCGAGAAATTCACCGAGATTTACGCGGGAAAAATCGCCGCGGTAAACCGAACCGAAACTGTACGAGAACTGCGCGAAATTTATCGCAAAGTGATTTCAGCCAAAACGAAATTCGTTTCCGCTTTTAACATAAAATATTCGCACGGCGGACTTACCACGGTGGATTTTGTTTCAATTCCGAATGTGATATTCAACGAAACGCCCGAAAATATTATGGCGGCGATGCTCGGCAAAGCGAAACTCCAAGAAGACAAGGGACTTCTTGATGCGCGCAAAACGTTACAGCGCTTGCTTCTTGCGCTTCAAACGACGTTCGACACGTCCAAACACCTTCTTCCGTTAGACGGCGAAAAGAAAAAGCAATTCGAACGCGCGCTTGCGCAATTGAATTTGTCGGAAGATTATCGCAATTTGAATTCGATAAAAAATTACGTAAAGAAAAAATTTGCCGAAACTTATGAATAAATTTCTCGATTACGTTAAGCGTTATCAAATCGGTGTCGTGATTATTATTGCGCTCGTTGTTTACGCGCTTACGCTTGCGCCGAGCGTCGTACAGATTGACGCCGGCGAACTTGCAACCGTCCAAGCCTTGCCAGGCGTGGCGCACCCGACGGGCTATCCCGTCTTTACTTTGCTCGGGTTTCTTTTCTCTAAAATCTTTTCCTTTTTCCCGCGAATGATTCTATCGCTGAATTTCCTTGCGGCTTTTTACGTTACGCTCGCCGTCGCGTTCTTTTACAAAATCGTTTTGCTAATGCTTGAAAACATCGAGCCGAACGAAACCGCGCGAAAATTTTATTCCGCTCTTGCGGCGCTTTTCATCGGTTTTTCGGCGACGTATTGGACGCAAAGCGCCTCCGTTGAGGTTTATTCGCTACATCTCGCGCTCACCTCTATTGTAATTTGGCGTTTGCTTATCGCGTTTCGCACGAACACCACGCGTGATTGGCTTTGGTTTTCCGTCGCGCTCGCCGTTTCTTTCGGCAATCATATGACGACGGTTATGCTGTTGCCCGCCGTCGCTTATTTGTATTTTTATAAAAATCGCTTCAACACGAAATCGTTTTTACGCATTGCGCTTATGCTTGCGCTCTTTTTCCCGCTTTTGATTGCGGAATATTCTTTTCTTGTTTTTCTTGCGAAAACAGAGCCGAAACTCAATTGGGGCGACGTTGAAAATTTGCAAAATCTTTTGAGACACCTTTCCGGCAAGCAATACCAAGTTTGGATGTTCTCGGGCGCGGAGGTCGCGCAAAAGCAATTCGCCTATTTTCTTTCGCGGTTGCCGAAAGAATTCGCATACGCCGGATTGCTTCCGATAGCGCTCGGATTTTTTGCAATGAAGAAAGAAAGCGGAGTTTACGCCGTTTTTTCCGCGATTCTGTTTGTTTCTGTCGTGGCGTATGCAATAAATTATAACATTCACGACATTGACGCTTACTTCTTGCTCGCTTATGTTTCGCTCGGATTTTTCGCGCTTTTCGGATTTCGTGTAATAGCCGATTTTATTGACGAAAAATTCAACAAGCGAATTTCGCCCGTTATTCTTGCGGGTTTTGTGGCTCTCGAAATTCTTGTTTCGTTTCCCGCGGTTTCGGAAGCGAATAATTTTGTTTTTGAGGACTACACCAAATCGGCTCTTAATTCCGTTGAAAAAAACGCCGTCGTTCTTACGTATCAATGGGATTATTTCGTTTCGCCGTCGTATTACTTTCGCTATATTGAAAATTACAGAAGCGATGTTGCCGTTGTGGATAAAGAACTTTTGCGGCGTTCGTGGTATTACAAGCAACTTTCGAACAACTATCCTTTCGTTTTAAAAGGAACTGAAAAGGTTGTTAAAAATTTTTTGGAAGCGCTGAAACCTTTCGAAGCGGGCGAACGGTTCAATTCGGCTTTGCTCGAAAAATTGTATCGCGCAATTATATCGGGAATTATCGCCAATAACATCAAAGAGCGCGCCGTTTACATTGCGCCCGAACTTATTGATAACGAACTCAAACGCGGAGAGTTCACGCTTCCGCGCGGCTATTTTCTTGCGCCGTGTGATTTTTTCTTTAAGGTCGTTCCCGCCGACAAATATTACGATTGTCCCGTAAAACCGATAAATATTCGCTTCGACGGCGCACCCGAAAATCAATACGTTGAAAAAGTCAAACAACTTGTTAAAACGATGTTGGTGCGTCGCGGATTGTATGAAATGCAATTCGGAAGGAACGATAAAGCGAAAAAGATTGTTCAAATTTACAGAAAACTTTTCCCCGATTCGGCTTTACCGAATCTTTTTTCAAAACTTTTTGAGTAACGGAAAAATCGAATGAAAAAAATTGTAATTTTCTTTTTGCTTTTCGCAATTAATTTTTTCGCGCAAGCGAAACTACTGATTTATATGGACTTGAACCAAACCGACCATCTCAAAGCCTACGGGATTACCTTTAATCATTTGCTTGAAGGAGGCAAAGCCGATTGGCTTTTGAATTATCGCGGCGGCTCGTTTTTATTCGATTATTCCGATAAACTCGCGCAAACGTGCAGGCTTAAAGGCGTTGCCTTTATGACGCTTGACGCTTCGCAAGCCGTCGAACTTTACGCGGCGGTTCAAAGCGACGAACAAAATACGTCCGTGGTGCGACTTGAAAAAGCGCCGAAAATCGCGGTTTACGTCCCGCCGAATTTTCAACCGTGGGACGACGCCGTTACGCTTGCGCTCGAATACGCCGAAGTGAAGTACGATAAAATTTGGATTGAAGAAATTCTCGGCGGGAAACTCGACAAATACGATTGGCTTCATCTTCATCACGAAGATTTTACGGGACAATACGGAAAATTCTATGCAAGTTTTCACAATGCGCGGTGGTACATCGAACAGCAAAATCTTTTCGAAGCGGAAGCGAAAAAACTCGGCTTTGCAAAAGTTTCGGAAATGGAGAAGGCTGTTGTTGCGAAAATAAAAGATTTCGTGGGCGCGGGCGGATTTCTTTTCGCGATGTGTTCCGCTACCGACACTTACGACATTGCGCTTGCGGCGATGAACGTGGATATTGTCGATAAAATGTATGACGGCGACCCGCCCGCCCCTGACGCACAGTCCAAACTCGATTTTTCAAACACTTTCGCTTTTACTAATTTCAAGCTCGAAATGAATCCTTACGTTTACGAATATAGCGACATCGACGTTCAGCCGCGTGAAATCGGACCCGAAGATGCCGATTATTTTACGCTTTTCGATTTTTCCGCCAAGTACGACCCCGTTCCCACAATGCTTACGCAAAATCACGTTAACGTTATTCATGGATTTATGGGACAAACGACGATGTTCCACGAGGGAGTGATAAAAAAATCGGTTGTGATTTTAGCGAAACGCGAAGGGACCGACCAAGTGAAATATTTGCACGGAAATTACGGACGCGGAACGTTTACTTTTTACGGCGGACACGACCCCGAAGATTATCGCCACGCCGTGGGCGACCCGCCGACCGATTTAAGTCTGCACAAAAACTCCCCCGGCTATCGCTTGATATTGAACAATATTCTTTTCCCCGCGGCGAAGAAGAAAAAGCAAAAAACTTAATTACCGAAACCGCTTCCCCGCGCAATTTTCGAAAATGTTTTTTGCGCAATCATTTCAAATTGTTCGTAATTTTAACAATTAAAAAAAATGAAAGTAGGTGAAAAATGAAATTTTCGTTAAACGTCGATCACGTTGCAACGCTACGAAACGCACGCGGCGAAGGACAACCCGACCCTGTAACTTTCGCTCTTATGGCTGAAAAATACGGCGTTGACGGCATTGTGGTTCATTTAAGAGAAGACAGACGCCACATCAATGAGCGCGACGTAAGACTCTTACGCGAACTTATCGCAACAAAACTCGATTTGGAAATGGCGGCTAACGACGAAATTATTGAAATCGCTTGCGACGTTAAACCCGAACTTGCCACGCTTGTGCCCGAACACAGAATGGAACTTACGACGGAAGGCGGACTCAACGTGATAGATAATCTCGATTTAATGCGTAACACAATCGAACGATTGCACGAAAATGAAATCGCGGTTTCGCTTTTTATCGAACCGGACATCGAGCAAATCGACGCGGCGGTCGGCGTTGAAGCGGACGTCATCGAAATACACACGGGAAAATTTGCAAACGCCGTAACCGAAGAAGAAATGTACGACGAACTCGAAAGAATTCGCATTGCCGTAAAACACGCGAAAAAACTCGGTCTTGGCGTAAATGCAGGTCACGGGCTCGACTACAACAACGTAAAGGAATTTGTTCAAATCGACGGCGTTGACGAAGTAAGCATCGGGCACGCCGTAATTGCGCATTCGCTTTTCGTCGGATTGGAAAACGCCGTAAAAGAAATGCAACGATTGCTCGGGATTATTTAAACGAACGGAACCGAAGTCGTCGATTAACATAAGGATTTTTCATTAATATCCGAAATGATTTAAAAAATCAAAGCGCTTTAAAAACACCCGACAAATTTTTTCCGCTCGCTTTTTCGAATTCTGTTTTCAGTTCGGTTAATCCGGCCGAAGAATAGGCGTAGCCTTTTAAGTAATTCCGCAAAGCGTTAAAAAAAACTTCGTCGCCCAGCATGTTTCGCAGACGGTGAAATATCATAGCGCCTTTTTCATAAACGACACGTGCAAACAAATTTTTTTCGCGTGAACGTATTTGTTCGTGTTTATCGAAACGGCGAAAAGAATTTATTGCCGATTCGTAACCCGATTTACCTGCAATCGCTTCCCAGTAAATCGCTTCGGCGAAAGTTGCCGCGCCTTCGTTAATCCAAACGTCGTCCCACGTTGAAACCGAAACGCAATTGCCGAACCACTCGTGAGCGATTTCATGAACGATGACGTCTTTAAAATATTCCGCATCGAAAAATTTAGTACCGAGACAAATAGCCGTTTGATTTTCCATTCCGCCGTAGTTCCAGTCGCTTTCGACGATTGCCAGTTTTTCTTTCGCGAAAGGGAATCGCCCGAACTTTTGCGAAAAAATTTCAAGCGTCTCCTCCGCAAGTCGCTCGATTTTTCTCGCTTGCGCTTCGTCGCTCGGATAAGCGTAAACGGCGATTTCAACCTTTTTCGAAAATCCGCGAACACACGAATATTTACCGAGATAAAGTGCAACGGAATACGAGGCTATAGGGTATTTAGTCAGCCAAGTGACGATTTTTTCTTTTCCCAAAATTTTTTCGGACGAAATTTTCCCGTTTGAAATTACACTTAAATTCGTATCGACGCGCGCTGACAAGCGAAAAAAGAATTTATCGCGTGGCGTGTCGTTGCAAGCGAACCACTCCGAAGCGAAAATCGGCTCGTTTACGGAATAAATGTAACGTCCGCTTTCGTTTTCCGTAAAAAACAAACCTCCGTTCGGTTTCGTCTTAAATTTGATTTTTAATGAAAAAGACGTGTCGCTTCCGTTTATAATCAAGTGATTATTTATGTGATGATATTCGAGTTGTTCGCCGTTATATTTAAGACAAAGAATTTTCGCATCGTCCGTTAGATTCAATATCAGTTTTTTGCCCTGCGCGAGTCTTCCCTTTATTTCTTCGGTTGCCGTAATTTCCTTTTTATCGAAATCGGGAATTACGAAAAGCGAAAGCGTATCGATGTCAACAAACTTTTGAGACGGCCAAACGTGGCGCATTATTTGCGTTCTCGTAACGGTTGCAATCCGTAATTTATCGTAATCGGAGAACTTAACGCCGTGGAAAATTGATAAAACGATTGCGACCGAACCGAGCGCGGCAAGTGAAATCAGCGAAACGAAAGCAATCGCTATTTTGCTTTTACGGTTCATTTCCACAAAAATTTTTTATCGAACGTAAAAGATAAGCGTTTCACTCTTTTGTCCTAAAAAAATTGCAAGAAACAATTAGCGTCGAGCGAACAATAAATTAAGGTTAAGGCTGAAATTAAGGTTCAGAAAATCAATTCAAAGGGCAAAATTAAAAATTCAAAAAGTATTTTTTAATTCGTGTAATACATGTAATATAACACGGATGACACTGATTACATTAGTAACAAGTGCCACGTAACGAGTTTTTGTTTGCTATATTTTATTCAATCAGCCGATCAATTTTCCGTTTGTCGTTTTCAACCCGTTCTAACGGTGCGAATTAAGCCACTCATCCACGCTTTCTCTAAACCCGCCGTTTGCTTTCCGATGTTGTTTTAAGTAGGATTGAGAACATTCGGCAAGTTAAATTGTTTAAATAAACAATGTCGGACAAACTGTATTTAAATCAAGCAAATGAGGTTGAAATTTTATATTTTTACGGCAATTGTTTATTAAGAAAAGAAGAGAGTGGAAGAAACACTAATGACGCAGGTTGGGCAATTGCTATTCGGTCAGCGCATCGAATAGAGGAAAGTCCGAACTCCACAGGACAGGGCGCCGGGTAACGCCCGGGGAGCTCGTTGTAACGGCGAGTTCACGGAAAGCGCCACAGAAAACATACCGCCTCGCATTTGCGAGGTAAGGGTGAAAAGGCAGGGTAAGAGCCTACCGCGTCGGCAGTAATGCCGGCGGTCCCGTTCGGGAGTTCCGACTTGTTCGGAATCACGGCAAGCCCCGCCCGGAGCAAGGCCAAGTAGGAGGAACTTCCACTCGTGGAACGGAGTTGTCCGCTCCGATTTGTTCCTTGGGTAGGCCGCTGGAGCTTAACGGTAACGTTAAGTCGAGATAAATAATTGCCGTCCCGCATTCGGCGGGATTACAGAATTCGGCTTACAGACCTGCGTCAAAATGTGTTTCTTCTATAATGAAAAATGAAGCAAAAAAGATGGGTATTTAAAAATTCGGCTGACAAAACCGATATTCTCGCGTTAGCCGACAGTTTGAACGTTTCACAAGTATTGGCGGATTTGTTGCTTCAGCGAAACGTTAAAAATTTCGTGGAAGCGAAGAATTTTTTCCGCCCTTCCCTTGAAGATTTACACGACCCTTTCCTAATGGACGGAATGGAGAAAGCCTCCAAGCGCGTAATCGAAGCGGTTGCGGGAAATCAAAAAATTACGATTTACGGCGATTACGACGTGGACGGCACGTGCGCCGCTTCCCTAATGTATCTCTTTTTGAAAGAACTCGGCGCAAATGTGGACATTTACATTCCCCGCCGTTTGACCGAAGGTTACGGACTTTCGAGCGAAGGTATCGATATTATTAAAGAACGCGGGGCAAATTTAATTATAGCCGTTGATTGCGGCGTTACGGCTGTTGACGAAGTCGCTTACGCAAATAGTTTCGGTATCGACACGATAATTTGCGATCACCATCAACCGAAAGACGTTTTGCCCGATGCGTACGCTGTTCTCGATCCGCTTAAACCTGGCGACAATTATCCGTTCAAATATCTTTCGGGCGCGGGTGTCGCATTCAAACTTGCGCGCGCCGTGGGCGACAGAGTGGGAATGAAAGACGCCGCAATGGATTATCTCGAT
The DNA here is from genome assembly GCA_964479645.1 of uncultured Melioribacter sp. Lineage (GTDB taxonomy): Bacteria > Bacteroidota > Ignavibacteria > Ignavibacteriales > Melioribacteraceae > WGAL01. The sequence goes on from CAYZMW010000137.1 coordinate 15,490, forward strand.
TTGGTGGCTCTTGCAAGCGCGGCGGATATTGTTCCGCTTACCGATGAAAACCGCGTTCTTGTTCGTTACGGATTGGAAAAGATAAATCACAATCCGCGTCCCGGAATAAAAGCTTTGCTCGAACGCGCGAAAATGAATTTCGGCGGTCTTTCTTCCAGCCAAATCGTTTTTACGATTGCGCCGCGAATTAACGCCGTGGGGAGAATGGGCGACGCGATGCGCGCCGTGGAACTCTTTACAAGCGAGAGTTACGAAAAAGCCGTGGAAATAGCGGAAGTGCTTGAAAGCGAAAATCTGAAACGGCGCGAAATAGACGAAGCCACGTTTTCGCTTGCGGTAAATATGACGGAGGAAACGCTCGATTTGTCGAAGGACAAAGCGATTATTCTCCACGGGGAGGATTGGCATCCGGGCGTAATAGGAATTGTGGCGTCCCGTCTCGTCGAAAAATATTACAGACCTTCGATTATGTTAACCACTATCGACGGCGTGGCAAAAGGTTCCGCTCGTAGCATAAAGGGCGTAAACATTTACGAAATTCTCCAAGAATGCGACGAAATGTTAATACAATTCGGCGGACACCAAGCGGCGGCGGGACTTGAAATCGAAATCGATAAAATCGACGAATTCCGAAAATGTTTCAATCGCATATTAAGCGAAAAACTTTCCGACGAAGATATTATTCCCGAAATCGAAATCGATGCCGAAATTCATTTTTCCGAAATCACGCCGAAGTTTATCCGTATTCTCGATCAATTCGCGCCTTTCGGTCCGGGTAATCTTCGTCCCGTATTTTGCGCAAAAGACGTTCGCTTTCAGGGCGAACCCCGAAAAGTCGGTTCTAACCATTTGATGGGAATTGTTTACCAAAACGGAACTCGCAAACCGAGAGCCTTCGATTTTATCGCGTTTAATCTCGCTTCGCGGTTTGATAATCTCGATAAAAATAATATTTTAATGGATATTGTTTTTACGATTGATAAATTTTACAAGTGGGACAAAGCGTTCCCTCAATTGAAAATCAAAGACGTAAGAATTAAAAACACAGAGGTATAAAATGTCCGGACACTCGAAATGGTCAACTATCAAAAGAAAGAAAGCCGCGCTCGATGCAAAACGCGGAAAACTTTTCACGAAATTGATTAAGGAAATTACGATTGCCGCGCGACAAGGCGGAGGCGATCCTTCGGGAAATCCGCGTTTGAGACTCGCCGTGGATAACGCAAAAGCCGCAAATATGCCGATGGACAATATCGAACGCGCAATTAAAAAAGCGACCGGCGAACTTGAAGGCGTGGTTTACACCGAACTTACTTACGAAGGCTACGGTCCCGGCGGCGTGGCAATTCTCGTTGAAGCCGCAACGGACAACAAAAACAGAACGGTTGCCGAGGTTCGTCATCTTTTTAACAAACACGGCGGTTCATTGGGCGAAACCGGTTCGGTTGCATGGATGTTCGATAAAAAGGGAATTATTACTCTTCCCGCGCAAGGAAAAACCGAAGACGATATTATGGAAATTGTGCTCGATGCGGGCGCCGACGATATTTCGGAAGAAGAGGGATATTTCGAGGTAACTACGGAAGTGGAAAATTTCGAAGCGGTTAGGCGCGCGCTTGTTGACGCCGGTTTGGAACTCGAAAACGCGTCGCTTCAATGGATTGCTAAAAACACGGTTGACGTTGCGGGCGAAACCGCGGAAAAGGTTATGAAACTCATAGACGCTTTGGAAGATAACGACGACGTTCAAAACGTATATTCAAACGCTAATTTTACCGATATGTAAAATGATTATTTTAGGAATAGACCCCGGGACCGTTTACACGGGCTTCGGGGTTGTTTCATTTGAGAAGAACAAACTCGCCTATATTTCATCGGGATTAATCAAGCCGCCCAAAACCAAAGAAATGCCTTTGCGTCTTAAAACGATTTACGAAGAAATCGATAAAATTATCAAAACTTTCACGCCGGATGAGTTTGCGCTCGAAACGGCGTTTTACGGCAAAAACGTGCAATCGACAATGAAAATAGGTTATGCGCGCGGCGTGGCGATGCTTGCCGCGGCGAAAAATGATTTGCACACGGCGGAATATTCGCCGCGTACGGTGAAGCAATCGGTTGTAGGACGCGGCGCGGCATCTAAGGAGCAAGTTCAATTTATGGTGTTAAAATTACTTGCCGTTCCGCACGAAAAGGAAATCCGCTACGACGAAACCGACGCCCTCGCCGTTGCGATTTGCCACGCTTTCAGAAAAAACTTACCCGCGGGAAAAAAAGGCTCTTGGAAAGAATTTCTTGAAAATAATCCCGACCGCGTTAAAGAATAAGAGGCATTCAACTAAAAAAATTCAAATAAATGCGGGTAATACGAAATTTTTAATCGCTTTCCTCAACCTTAATTCAACTCGTCACGCGTCACTTGTTACTCGTCACTATTTAACAAAGCGCGGATTGTATTCTATTTGAAAAGAAAAGGTTTTGAACGAATTTTTATTCGGCTCGTCAAGAAAATATTCATTCGTGTAAAATGTTTCGGCAAACTTTAAGGACAACTTAAGTGAACCGAAAACTTTCCACTTGACAAGGG
>CAYZMW010000138.1:0-11789 GCA_964479645.1 uncultured Melioribacter sp.
CATTATTGGGACAAACGAAAAACGCGTCCGCCCGGATTTAACGTGAAGCCTTCGCGCAAATTGGTTCGAAGAATGAAAAAAGCGGTTCTCGTAAATACGCATTGCAAAAAACTCTGGTATATTTTTTCGCAATATTTTCCCGTGGTTCACACGAAATACACTTGCGACTTGCAAACGTTTTTCCCCGAAGAGAAAAAACCAAATGATAAAATCGTAATCGGTTGGACGGGGAGTTTGACAAATCACCCGGGCAAGCGCGGCTTTTATGAATTTATTAAACCGATTACGGACGAACTTTCGGACTACTACGAACTGAAAGTGCAAGACGGTTCGAAAAATCCGATTACGGACGATAACGAAATGCGGCGGTTCTACAATTCGCTCGATTTGTACATCGTCGCGTCGCGTTCCGAAGGTACTCCGCGTCCCGCAATCGAAGCGGCGGCGTGCGGCGTTCCCGTAATTTCCACCGATGTCGGAATTATTCCCGAATTAATCGAAGACGGCATAAACGGCTTTGTCGTGGAACGCGAATACAATGCAATTAAAGAAAAACTTCTGTGGATTGCGCAGAACCGCGAAATTTTGCCCGAAGCGGGAAAGCGCTTGCGAAAAAAAATGGAAGAAGAATTCAACTGGGAACACGTAATTTATCAATGGACGGATTTTCTTAAATTCGCGCTCGAATTAATTCGTTTGCGAAAGGAAGGTTACTTGAAATGAAAATCGCTCTTGTAAAAGATATTAATCGGTTTTGGACGATTTACGGTCCCGAACTTGAAAAACGTGGCGCGAAAGTGGTTTATCTCGACGTTTTCAAATCCGCCGAACTTTCCCGTCTGCTCGAAGAAGATTGGGACGGTTTTATTTGGCGCGCAAAACACGACCCTTTTATCCGAACGCTCGCAAAGCGTTTGATTTATCTTTTCGACGCGGAACTCGGAATAAAAACTTTTCCTTCGTGGAATTCTTACTGGCATTATGACGACAAAGTGGCGCAGGCTTTTCTATTGAAGAAGCACGGAATTAATACGCCGAAAAATTATGTTTTTTACGATAAGGAAGAGGCGCTCGATTTTGCCGCACGGTGCGAGTATCCGATTGTTTTCAAATCGGCGCACGGCTCGGGTAGCGCTAACGTTTGGTTGGTGAAAAACAAATCGCAAGCCGTTAAATTAATTAAGCGAGCCTTCGGCAAAGGCATTAAAACTTTCTTTAAGGAAGATTTGTTGCGCAAATACGTTTATTTTCAAGAGTTTTTGAAAGACAACGCTTACGATTATCGCGCGGTTTGTTACGCTGACGAAAGAATAGCTTCGTTCAAACGTATTGCGAACAAAGACGGATTTGCAAGCGGTAGCGGCGTTTATGATTTTGACGAACCGCCGAAAGATTTGCTCGAATTTGTTAAAAGCGCGCACGAAAAACTTGGCAATCCGCTTACGATGGCTTACGACGTAATGAAAGATAATATGGGCAACTGGGCTGTTACGGAAATAAGTTCGGTTTTTGCCGACTTAAATTCCTGGTCGGGTGATAGTCCGACGCCGACTTACGCAATTGAAAAAGACGGTTCTTTCCGAAAAATCGAGCGGAAAGAGAACGACCATCTTTATTTCGTAGATTTACTCGCCCGAAAATGGGGTTTAAGCGCCGAATGAAAACTTCGTTGATAATTACGGTTTACAACCGAAAAGAGCATTTGCGAAAAGCGTTGATTTCGCTTGCGAACCAATCGGTTTTTCCCGACGAATTGATAATTTCGGACGACGGCTCGGAGCAGGATATTCCCGCCGCGATTTCGGACATCGTCGCGCGGTTCGATTTTCCCGTAAAATATGTTCGTCACGAACACAAAGGATTTCGCCTTGCTAAAACGCGCAATAACGGCGTGCGTGCCTCAAGCGGCGATTTTTTGATTTTTCTCGACCAAGATTTAATTCACACGCGAAATCTCATAAAAACGTTTGTTGAAAACGCGAAACCCCGCAGATTTATTACGGGAATGCCGATTTGGCTTTCTAAAGAGAAGAGCGCAAAAATCACGGAAGAAATTATTTCGCAATATGATTTTTTGCGTTTTGTTTCAAACGAAGAAATTAAACAAGTGGAGAAACAATTTAAGAAAGACAGAAATTATTACATTTTGCACAAATTGCGCTTGACAAATCAACCGCGGCTACGCGGCGGCGTTTGCGCAATCAATCGCTCCGACTTCGAAGAAATAAACGGCTACGACGAAAAATTTATCGGCTGGGGCGCCGAAGACGACGACTTGGGGCGACGCTTGTATAAAATCGGAGCGGCGGGTTTCAATCCGTTTCGAAGCGAATTTACAATTCATCTTTGGCACGAAAAAGCGGTAATTGCGGGCAAAGGCGTAAGAGAACAAGCCAATTACGAATATTATCAACAAAAGAAAAAAGAAATTGCCGCTGGAAATTACCGCGCGGAATTCGGTTTGGATAATCCTTTCGGCGACGATAAGGTTGAAGTTAAAATTTTGTAAGACTGGCTGTTGAATTGTCGGCAAAAGACAATTCTGCGCATGACACTACAGATTGCTTCGTCGACCCGCTGTGGCGTGTCTCCTCGCAAAGACCGAAAAATTCAAGTCATTGCGAACACCCCCGTAGGCGGTATGAAGCACCGTCAGTCATTACGAGCGAAGCGAAGTAATCTGTTGGTTTGTTAACGGAAGACTATCCAGCACACGGTGTGGCGGATTCCTTCGTCCCGCCACGGCGCGACTCGGAATGACAGCGTTTGTTCAGGTTTGCGAACGGCGCGGTAGAGTGTTTTGTCCTTGCCGATTGCATCGGCGCGTTCGTGCAAAATCAAAAAATTCTCGTCGTTGCGAGGAAACCCGCTCCGGCGGGTTGACGAAGCAATTCGGAATTGTTCACCTTTCACTGTTCACTACCGAACGCTCGGCGCTAATCGCTACAAATTTCGATTTATAATAACCTTTCCTTTAAAATAAAAAAGCGACCCGTGCAGGTCGCTTTCATTAATTTTATTTCGAAGAAAAATTTATTCTTCTTTTTTCTCTTCGTTTTCTTCCGTTTTTTCTTCGGAAACTTCTTCGCTTTTTTCCTCCGCCGCTTCTTCGTTTTCAGCGGTTTCGCTTACTTCTTCGTTCTCTTCCGCGGTTTCAGTTTCGGTAACCTCAACGGTTTCCTCTTTTACCTCTTCTTTTTCTTTTCTTGCGGCTTTCGGTTTTACATCTTCACCGATATTATAATCGACAAGTTCGAGAATTGCCATTTCGGCACCGTCGCCGGGACGTTGTCCCAATCTTACCACGCGTGTGTATCCGCCTTGGCGATTCGCAACTTTTTCTGCAACTTCGCCGAAAAGTTCTTTTAATACTTCTTTATCGTGAATTTCAGCGGCTACAAGTCTGCGATTGTGCACCGTATCGTTTTTCGCTCTTGTTATGAGCGGTTCGACGAACATTTTCGTCGCTTTGGCTTTTGCCACGGTTGTTTTAATTTTTTTATGTCTGATAAGAGCGGTTGCCAATGCACGTAACGTCGCTCTTCTGTGACTTGCCGTTCTACCTAATTTATAACCTTTTACTCGATGTCTCATAATCTTACCTTAAGCATTATTTTTCTTCATTTTTAGGATTTAAATACTTATCAACGTCCATTCCGAATTCAAGATTGTAATTTTTAACGATTTCGGATAACTCTGCGAGAGATTTGCGTCCGAAATTTCTGAATTTCAGAAGTTCGGATTCTTGTTTGCTTACCAAATCACCGAGCGTTTTAATGTTTGCCGTTCTCAAGCAATTGTGAGAACGCACGCTCAATTCCAAATCGTCAACGCTCGTCATTAATTTTTTGCGAATGGCTTCGAATTCGGCGTCGTGTTGCGGTTCTTCTTCTTCCTCCACGTCCTGTTCGACGTCGAAATTAATAAACATGTTAATATGTTCTTTAAGAATAATTCCCGCGCTCGAAAGAGCGTCTTCGGCGGTAATTGAGCCGTCGGTGGTAATTTCAAGCGTTAATTTTTCGTATTCGTTGCTTTCGCCGATACGAACGTTTTCCACTTTGTAATTGACTTTTTCAATCGGTGTGTAAATCGAATCGATAGGAATCAAGCCGATTGTTTGGTCGCTTATTTTTTGTTCGCTACCCGGGACATATCCTTTTCCCAAGCCGTAACGAAGTTCCATCGTAAGTTTAGCGCCTTCGTTCAACGTTGCAATGTGCAAATCGGGATTCAATATTTCAATTTCCGAGCAAGCGGCATCCAAATCCGCCGCGGTAAATTCATGCGGGCCTTCCAACGAAATTTCGAATTTGTTCCCCTTTTTTTCATTCACTTTCATCTTAACCTGTTTAAGGTTAAGAATCATTTCGGTTACATCTTCGACAACACCGGGAATGGTGCTGAATTCGTGAAGCACACCGTCTATTTTAATTGCTGTAAAAGCCGCTCCCGTAAGCGACGAAAGCAAAACCCTTCTGAAAGCGTTTCCGAGCGTAACGCCGAAACCTCTTTCAAGCGGCTGAACGGTAAAGCGTCCGAATGTCGGGGTTGCGCTCGCTTCTTCCAAAATTACGCCGTCCGGCATTTTGATATAAGATAAACTCATTTATTTCCTCTTCTTTTCTTACTTATTTAGAATACAACTCGACGACAAGTTGTTCGTTTACGTTAACCGGAATATCTTCTCTTTCCGGAATTTCATTAAACGTGCCGGAAAGTTCCGCTTTGTTAACGCTTAACCAGGGATAAGGATTATCCTTAACTCTGCGGAGTGTATCGTGAATAATATCCATTTTTTTGCTGTTTTCCCTTACGGAAACCACGTCGCCGGGTCTTAACAAATAAGACGGAATATTTACCAATTTTCCGTTAACAAGGAAATGTCTGTGCAAAACCAATTGTCTTGCGGCTTTGCGCGAAGGTGCAAATCCCAAACGATAAACGACATTGTCAAGTCTTCTTTCAAGCAACTTGATGAGGTTTTCGCCCGTAGGACCTTTTTGGCGATTGGCTTTTGCGAAATAATTACGGAAAGGCGTTTCCAATACGCCGTAAATTCTTTTGATTTTTTGTTTTTCACGAAGCTGAACGCCGTATTCCGAAAATTTCATTCTTCTTCCCGTTCCATGTTGTCCGGGAGGATAATTCTTAATTTCGAGCGGACATTTTTCGGAATAGCATTTGCTTCCTTTTAAGAATAATTTTTGTTTTTCTCTTCTGCAAAGTTTACATACGGGACCAGTGTATCTAGCCATCTAATATTCTCCTACTTAAACTCTTCTTTTCTTAGGCGGTCGGCAACCGTTATGCGGGATAGGCGTTATGTCTTTAATCGACATGATTTGCAATCCGGCGGTGTTTAACGCTCTGATTGCCGCTTCCCTTCCGGAGCCAGGCCCTTTAATTAATACATCTACTTTTCTCAATCCCAAGTCGTATGCTTCCTTGGCAGCCGCTTCAGCAGTAACTTGAGAAGCAAACGGAGTATTTTTTCTTGAGCCTTTGAAGCCGTTTTTACCGGCGGAAGACCAAGAAATCGTATTTCCGTAAACGTCGGTTATCGTAACGATAACGTTATTAAATGAAGCTTTGATATGAGCAATACCGTTTGCATCAACATGAATTTTCTTTTTCGTCTTTTTCGTTGATTTAGCCAACTTTTCAACTCCTTAAATTAAATTATTACTTCTTACCCGGGGCTTTTTTCTTACCTGCAACGGTTTTTCTTCTACCTTTACGCGTGCGAGCGTTGGTTCTTGTTCTTTGTCCGCGAACAGGCAAACCTCTTCTGTGACGCAATCCGCGGTATGCGCCTATATCCATCAATCTTTTAATATTTTGTTGAACTTCGCTTCTCAAAGCGCCTTCAACTTTGTAATCGGAAGTTATTATCGCTCTGATTTTCGCGATATCTTCTTCCGTAAAATCAACCACTTTTTTATTCGGGTCGATACCGGCTTTTTCCAGAATTTCGTATGCCGTCGTTCGCCCGATACCGTAGATATAGGTCAATCCGATGAACGCTCTTTTGTTCTTAGGTAAATCGATTCCTGCTATACGAGCCAATTCAAAACCTCCTCTTAACTTTTAACCTTGACGTTGTTTGTGTTTCGGATTTTTGCAAATCACCATCACAACGCCGTTTCTCTTAATTACTTTGCAATGATCGCAAATCTTCTTTACAGATGCACGTACTTTCATTATTTATACCTATAAGTTATTCTTCCTTTTGTCAAATCGTAAGGCGAAAGTTCAACCGCAACTTTATCGCCGACTAAAATTTTAATAAAATGCATACGCATTTTACCCGAAACGTGCGCAATAATCTCGTGTCCGTTGTCCAATTTCACTCTGAAATGAGCGTTGGGCAAGGTTTCCGTTACCACACCGTCTATTTTTATTGCGCTTTGTTTTGCCATTTTTTATACTCTGCTTAAAATTTCAGCCTTACCGTCAATAATCGCAATCGAATGTTCGAAGTGCGCCGACGGTTTTTTATCGGCGGTTAAAATTGTCCACCCGTCGTCGGCTACAACCACACGCCACGTTCCGAGATTAATCATCGGTTCGATTGCGAGCGTCATTCCGTTTTTAATAACGGCGCCTGTTTTCTTGCGTCCGAAGTTCATAATTTGCGGGTCTTCGTGCAAATATTTCCCGACGCCGTGTCCGCACAAATCGCGAACAATTCCGTAACCGTATTGATTAACATATTCTTCGATTGCGTGAGAAATATCGCCTATTCTATTACCAACGCGCGCTTGGTCGATTCCCGCGTAAAGCGCTTGTTCGGTAACTTCCATTAATTTCTTTTTCTCCGCGGAAATTTCACCTACGGCAACCGTAAGCGCCGCATCACCGAAATATCCGTTTTTCTCCACTCCGCAATCGATGGAAATTATTTCACCTTCTTTAAGAACACGATTTTTCGGAATTCCGTGTACGACTTCTTCGTCAACCGAAGTGCAAAGCGTTCCGGGGAACGGAATTCCGCTACCTTGCGAATAACCTTTGAACGCAGGAATACCGCCGTTGCTCCGAATGTAATCTTCCGCAATTCGGTCAAGTTCCAGCGTGGTTATTCCAGGCTTTACGTAACTCTTGCATAATTGCAAGGTCTCTGCAACAATTTGAGAACTTTCGCGAATGTAATCGATTTCTTTTTTTGTTTTAATTAAAATCAATTAATTCGCCTATCTTCTTCCTTTCATTTTACCGGATTTCATAAATCCGTCGTAGTGTCTCATCAATAGATGCGATTCAACTTGCTGAAGCGTATCCAAAGCGACACCGACAATAATCAAAAGGCTTGTTCCGCCGAAAAATCTTGCGAAACTTCCCGAAACGCCCATTCTTGAAATGAACGCCGGTAAAATTGCCACGATTGCCAAAAATATGGACCCGGGCAAAGTAATTTTCGTTAAAATGTTATCGATAAATTCCGCTGTTTGTTTTCCGGGACGAATTCCGGGAATAAATCCGCCTTGTTTTTTCATATTCTCGGCAACGTCTTCGGGATTAAACGCAATAGCCGTATAAAAATACGTGAAGAAAATAATCATCAACGCGTAAATAAGCGAATACGTAAATGACGTATATTGGAAATATCCCGCTACGGTTTGCATAAATTCGCTATCGGGGAAAAAGGATAAAATCGTGCTCGGAATAAACATAATCGCTTGCGCGAAGATAATCGGCATAACTCCCGCCGTATTTACACGCAACGGAATGTACTGCGTAACGCCGCCGTAAACTTTTCTTCCGACAACTCTTTTTGCATATTGAACCGGAATTCTTCTTGTGCCTTGCGTAACCAAAACGATACCGGCGATAATAAAGAATAACAAAGCGAAAACGATAATTTCTATTACGAGATTGCGTTGTCCCGCGGCTAGTAATCTGTATTCGTCAAGCAACGCGTAGGGCAATCTGTCGATAATTCCCACGGTAATGATTAACGAAATACCGTTACCGATACCGCGGTCGGTAATTTGTTCACCGAGCCACATAATAAATACGGTTCCCGCCACAAGATAAAGAATAGTCGTAAAAGTCCAGAAGAAACCTTGAACTTCGGGCGGAATAATGGAAACACCGTTAAAATTGATATTTTTCAGGTGAATCGTAACGCCCCAAGCCTGAAACGCCGAGATAAGAACCGTTCCGTAACGTGTCCATTGTGTAATTTTCTTTCTTCCTTCCTCGCCTTCTCTTTGAAGTTTTTGAATGGAAGGAACAACGGCTCCGAGCAATTGGAGAATAATCGACGCGGAGATATAAGGCATAATACCGAGCGCGAAAATCGCCGCATTCGAGAACGCCCCGCCGACAAACAAATCGTACAAGCCGAACAAATTGTCGGAAGTCTTGTTAGCCATAGCCTGGCTAAGCAAATGATGATCGATGCCCGGCAGCGTAATATGCGCGCCGATTCTTACTACAACAAGCAGACCGAGAGTGTAAAGAATTCTTTGTCTGAGCTCGTGTATTTTGAAAATATTACGGAATGTTTCTTGTAATTTCGCCATTAATCTTCAATCTCTTTTATGGTTCCACCTTGCGCTTCGATTTTTTCTTTTGCCGATGCGCTGAATTTGTGCGCTTCGACGTCGAGTTTAGCGTTCAATTCGCCGTTACCGAGAATTTTGTAAGGCGCGGTCGCTTTGGAAATAATTCCGTTTTTATACAAAACAACAGCGTTTACTTTTCCGTCTTCGAGTTTTCCGTTGTCAAAAAGTTTTTGCAACATCGAAACGTTAACGGCTTGATATGTCACTTTGAATATATGGTTAAAACCTCTTTTCGGAACTCTTCTTTGCAAAGGCATTTGTCCGCCTTCGAACCAAGCGCGATGTTTAAAACCCGAACGTGAGCGCGCGCCGTTCATTCCGCGAGTTGCTTGTCCGCCGTGTCCGCTACCTTCGCCGCGTCCTACGCGTTTTCTTTTCTTTTTCGAACCTTCTGCATATTTCAAGTTGCTTAGAATATCCATTTACGCCTCGTCTTCTTCAATTTCTTCAACTTTAACCAAATGCGATACTTTTTTTACCATTCCGCGAATTTGCGGAGTGTCGTTTTTGATAGTCGTGTAATTCGGTCTTCCGAGACCCAAAGCTTCGATTGTTCTTTTTTGGTCTTTCGGTCTGTCGATAATACTTCTGATTTGTGTTATTTTTAATTTCTTAGCCATCGTTACCTCAATCAGGAATTAAACAATTCACTTACTGTCATATTTCTTCTTTTCGCCATTGCGTTGGCGTCAACCAAATTGAGCAAACCTTGCATCGTGGCTTTAACTTGGTTATGCGGGTTACTCGAACCGAGAGATTTCGTCAAAACGTCTTGCACTCCGGCAAGTTCAAGCACGGCGCGAACACCGCCGCCCGCGATAAGTCCCGTACCGGGAGATGCGGGTTTAAGCAGAACTCTTCCCGCTCCGTATTTTCCGATAATTTCGTGCGGAATTGTTCCGTTAATTACGGGAACTTTGTAAACGTTTTTCTTTGCGTCGTCAATTCCTTTTGAGATTGCGTCAGTTACTTCGTTCGCTTTACCCAAGCCTACGCCTACGTGTCCGTTTCCGTCGCCTACGACAACAATTGCGTTAAAACTGAAACGGCGACCGCCTTTTACAACCTTTGCGACTCTGTTGATGTGAACAACCTTTTCTTTCAATCCTTCCAGTATTGTAACTTTCTTAGATCTCAATTTAATTCTCCGTTATTTCAAATTATTTCTAAAATTAGCAGCCGGAAGAGGATTCGAACCTCTACATACGGCTCCAAAGGCCGCTGTCCTACCATTAGACGATCCGGCTGTACTCATTAAAATTTCAATCCGGCTTTTCTTGCGCCGTCGGCAAGAGCTTTAATTCTGCCGTGATATTTATACCAACCTTTATCGAAAACGACCGCTTCGATTCCGGCTTCAATCGCTTTCTTTCCGAGATATTCGCCTACTATCGCGCTTTTAGCCACTTTTCCTTTCGCTTCGGCGAGTTGCTCTTGAATTTCTTTGGTTTTCGTTGATGCCGCAAGCAATGTTGTGCCGTTCGCATCGTCAATCAATTGTGCATATATATGATTCAAACTTCTGAAAACCGTAAGTCTCGGTCTTGCCGAAGTTCCTTGAACTCTGCTTCTAACTCTCAGCGCTTTCTTCGCTCTTCTTCTTGCAAGTCTCTTATCCATCGTTACCTAACTCCTTTATTTACCTGCCGCCTTACCGGCTTTTCTGATAATAACTTCATCGATATATCTGACGCCTTTACCTTTATAAGGCTCGGGTTTACGGAACGAACGAATCTTCGCCGCAACGTTTCCGACCAATTCCTTGTCAATACCGGAAATAACGATTTGATCCGGCGAAGGCACTTCCAATTTCACTTCTTTCGGCGGAATAAAATAAATCGGGTGCGAATAACCGAGATTCAACAACAAACCGTTACCTTTGATTTCCGCTCTGTATCCGACGCCGATAATTTTAAGCGTTTTCTTAAATCCTTCCGTAACGCCTTTTACCATATTGGCAATCAACGCGCGCGTCAAACCGTGAAGCGCTCTGTTTTGTTTGGCGTCGTTAGGTCTTGTAACAATAACTTCGTCGCCTTCCACTTTGACGGAAATATTCGGATGAACTTCCATGGAAAGTTCTCCGAGTTTCCCTTTGACGGTAACTTTTTGACCGTCAATTTTCACTTCGACGTCCTTTACATTTATCGGTTTCTTACCTATTCTTGACACTGTTCTTACCTCTTAATTTTTACCAAATGTAGCAGATAACTTCTCCGCCAACGCCTTCTTTACGTGCTTCTTTGTCCGTTAACAATCCTTTGGAAGTGGAAATAACTGCTATTCCCAATCCGTTCAATACTCTCGGTATCTCGTCTTTCGATACGTATTTTCTCAAACCGGGAGTGCTTATTCTTTTAAGTCCTTGTATCGAAGGTTCACCGTCAACATATTGAAGATAAATTTTCAACACGTTTTGTTTGTTATCTTCAATTACTTCGTAATCTTTGATAAACTTATTGTTTTTAAGAATTTCGGAAATACCCACTTTCATTTTGGACGAAGGCATCTCCACGAATTTCTTTTGTGCTTTTACAGCGTTTCTGATTCTTGTCAAATAATCGGCAATCGGATCTGTAACTGGCATTTATACTTTTCTCCTAATCTTTTACCAACTTGCTTTCTTCACGCCGGGCAACTCGCCGCGCAGCGCCATTTCACGTAATACTAATCTCGAGACACCGAATTTTCTGTAATAACCTCTCGGTCTTCCCGTAACCGTACATCTGTTTCTCAATCTCACGGGAGACGAGTTGCGCGGAAGTTTCTGCAAACCTTCCCAATCGCCTTTAGCCTTGAGCTCTTTACGCAATTCGGCATATTTGTCAACTAATTTTTGTCTTTTCGCTTCTCTTGCTATTAAACCTTTTCTTGCCATTTTATCCTACTTGTTTAGTTCTTTTTCTTAAACGGTACGCCAAAAGCCTTGAGCAATTCGAACGCTTCCTTATCGGTTTTGGCAGAAGTTACGAATGTAATGTCCATTCCCAAGATTCGATTTACTTTATCGATATCGATTTCGGGAAAAATCGTATGCTCTTTAATTCCGAGCGTATAATTTCCGCGTCCGTCAAACGCTTTGTCGGGAACGCCGCGGAAGTCGCGCACACGCGGAAGAGCCGTCGAAATAAGTCTGTCGAGAAATTCATACATTCTCGCGCCGCGAAGCGTAACTTTCGCGCCGATTTTCATTCCTTCGCGGAGTTTGAAATTCGA
>CAYZMW010000139.1:0-8949 GCA_964479645.1 uncultured Melioribacter sp.
GGAGAAGGTTTTTCAAATTTCACGGAAGAATTAATCACGAAAAAAGAAATGATAAACGAAAAAAACAAGGTGGTCATTTTTAGTCTCATAGCACTCTCTTTTTTTTGCGTGTTTTTTACAATTGTAAAAATATGAAATGTAAAAATATTGAAAAAGAGAGTTGCTGTCAAAATATTAATTCATAATTTTTTATAAACAATGAAAACCGAATTAAACGCTGGTAAATCAATTGATTATCATTAATGGTGATTTAAATAAAAACGCGGATTTCCTTTAATTATGAATGTTAAATTATGAATGAATGATTGATTGATTGGTTGTCCAGCCAAGGCGGGGCGTCGAAGCAATCTGTTACACCGTGCGCCGACCAAAACAAAAACAGTCTTTCCGAGTCTCACCTTTGGCGGGACGAAGGAATCTGTCGCACCGTGCGCTGAATAGTCTTTCGCTAACGAACCGACGGATTGCCGCGCGCCCCCGCACAGCGTGGCCGCTCGCAATGACGCGAATTTTCAGTCCTTGCGAGGAGGTTTTTGCGCAAGCAAAAAACGACGAAGCAATCTGTAGTACCGTGTGCTGATTTTTATTTTGCTGAAAAACCAATAGATTGCTTCCCCCGCCGTTGGCGGTGTTCGCAATGACACACGGTGTTAAACGAAAAGAAATGACAGACGGTGTTTGAAATTGTTCACTGTTCATTGTTAACTGTTCACTGCGAAACGCTCTCCGCTTGACGCTGAACGCTATTAATTATTGGTAATAGAACTGTTCCGGTTGGAAATTAATTTTACGCAAACAATTTTCCGTCTTTCATTTCGAGAACGCGGTCGCCGATTTTTTGCAACTCTTTGTTGTGAGTAACAAGCAAAAGAGTTAAGCCGTGCTTTTCGCGCAAATTCAGCAAAAGTTCTTCCACGATTTTACTTGTCGCCGTATCGAGATTTCCGGTCGGTTCATCGGCGAAAAGCAATTTCGGATTATTGGCAAGCGCTCTTGCGATTGCAACGCGTTGTTGCTCTCCGCCCGAAAGTTCCGCAGGCTTGTGTTCCGCGCGTTCGGCAAGTCCGACTTCGTTCAGCAAATCTTTCGCTCTTTCAAGCGCTTCGTTAATTTTTACGTTTTTGACAAGTAGCGGCATCGCCACGTTTTCCGCCGCGGTGAATTCGGGCAACAAATAATGAAATTGAAAAACAAAACCGATTTGTTCGTTTCGAAAGGCTGAAATTTCGTCGTCGTTTCCGGAAAAAATATCTTTATCGTAAAAGAAAACTTTTCCCGCATCGGGCAAATCCAATCCGCTCAAAACGTGCAGAAGCGTGCTTTTACCCGCGCCCGAAGCCCCCACAATCACCACGCTTTCGGCTTCTTGCAATTCCAAATTAATATCTTTCAGCACTTCGATTTTTTTATTTTCGATTTTATACGTTTTAAAAATATTTTCCGCTTTCAAAATCGTTTTCATATCACTCCCATTTTATTGCTTCCGCCACGTTTGTTTTTACCGCTTGTCGCGCGGGATAAATCGCCGAAACGCCCGCCAGCGTCACCGAAACAATCAGCGTCGCCGCAACGTCCGTAAAATCAAGTTTAACGGGCAAAGCGTCAATTACGTATTTTGTCGGGTCCATCGAATAAATTTTAAAATAAAGTTGCGCGAAGTAAATCGCCATACCGAGCACAAATCCGATAAGCGTTCCTTTAAGTCCGATAAACAAACCTTCGAGCATAAAGATTTTCTTAATCGAATTTTTTTTGACTCCGAAAGCGCGCATAACCGCGATGTCCTTTTGCTTAACGGTTACCGACATTGTAAGAGAACTCAAAATATTGAAACTTGCCACGGCGATAATCAACGCAAGTAAAATGAAGGCGGCAAGGCGTTCGAGTTTCATCATATTGAAAAGTTGCTTGTGATTTTCTTGCCAAGTTTCAATTCGGATTTTTCCGAGACCGAGTTTCAGCAATTCGTTTTTAACTTCCGCCGCCATTTTGTAATCGTGCAAAAAAACGTCAATTCCGCTCAATCGGTTCTTTTTGCTGAAAAGATATTTTACATCTTTCAAATCGGCGAAAATCATATTCGCATTCAGTTCGTTGTTCGGCGTGCTGAAAATTCCCGCAAGCGTAAGTTCGGCCACTTTCGGCGGCGACATCAAAGCGGCGGCTTTTTCAAGGCTCTGAAAAGTTGTAAGTTTCAATTTTTCACCGAGACGCGCGTTCAACTTTACGGCGTTTGTCAACGCAATGTAAATCTTCTTGTCGTCCGAAACCAATTTGTTCGTGAGAAATCGTTTTATTCCGAATTTCCGCGAATTAAAAATTTTATCTTCCACCGCTTTTAAGGTGAGAATTTCAAAATGCTTGTCGTTGCCTATTATAACTTTTCCTTCCGCGTAACGATAAAAATAATCCGTTTCCGGGTGTTTCGATAAAAATTCTTCCGCTTTGCGCAAATCGTCGGCGTTCGGTTTTTCCGAAAATTTTATTTGCAAATGCGGTTCGGCGGAAAGCATAAGTTTTTTTGCGAGAGAACCGAAACCGTTAAACACAGCAAGTACGACAATCAGCGCGGCGACGCCGACGCTTACGCCGAGCATCGAAACGCGCGAGATTATCGTAATAAACGACAGTCGTCGCTTCGCTTTCATATATCGTTTCGCCACGAACTTTTCGAACATCAATTCCCCCTTATCGCGTTAACTGGCGAAATTTGTTTGGCAAAGCGCGACGGAACAAGCGAAATCAACAAAGCAATAACGGCGGTTGCAAATGAAACAAGAATGTAATAACCCGCTTTCGAGGCGATGGTTAATTTATCTATGAAATAAATATCGCCCGGGAGTTGCACGATTTGAAATTGATTTTGCGCATACGTCAACGCCGCGGCGAGAATTATTCCGCCGAAAATTCCGAGCGTTGCAATCGCTCCGCCTTGAAAAAGAAAAATCTCCCCGATTTGTGATTTCTTGTACCCCAATGTTCTCAGTATTCCAATCGTTTTCTTTCTTTGCAGAACCAACAAAAAAAGCGCGCCGACGATGTTCAGCGCCGCGACAAGCACGATTGCCGAAAGAACGACCGGTATCGGCTTTTTTTGTAATTCAAGCCAAATAAAAATATTACGGTGAATTGAAAAAATCGAACGCGCGTAATACGGATAAGGAAGCGTTTTTCTTAGTTTTTCCGCAAGTAATTCGATTTCGTTTCTTTCCGTCGTATTCAGAAAAATATTCCAACCGCTTATTTTTTCGTTCATTCCGAAAAGTTCTCTACCGTCGGCAAACGAAATAAACGCAAGCGAATTGTCATAGTAAGGCATTCCCGTTTCGAAAACGCCGGAAACCGTGTATTGAACTATGTTCGGCGGATTTTCGGCATCGGGAATTTTATCATTTCGAAGCGCGAAAATCGTTATCTTGTCGCCTGGCTTTACCGCAAGTTTTTCGGCAAGCGTTTTGCCGAGAGCGATTTCGCCTTTCGCTGGAACTTCGCCCGATGTCAGAAATCCGCGCAAATTCGCAAGAGTTTTCTTTCCGCTTACGCCAGTAACTATTGCGCCGTCGCTGTTCGTTTTCGATTTGACAACCGCATATTTTGAAATAAATTTCTCTTTCGCCGCAAGATTTTTTCCGAGCGTTTTATTTATCGCCGTTTCGATTTTTTCATTATCATTTAGATTTTGTCTTCCGTAACCGGTAATTTTAATTTGCGAATCAATTTTCGCCGCTGACGAAAAAATTGTGTTTTCGAAACCATCAAGAATTTGCAGAGATAAAATTAGAATGGCTACACTAACGGATATTCCGAGAATTGAAATAATTGTAGTGAGCGAAAAGAAATTGTATCTTTTTGATTTAATGAGACGATATGCGATAAAGAAATTGTTATTCAAAGCGTAAAATCATTTTTCACATTGTCGAATATAATAAAAATTGACATTTTAAATCGAAAATCCTAAATTTACAGGCTCAGTAAGAAAACTTATGTTCTTTTTTTACAGAGCGGGGCGTAGCGTAGTCCGGTTAGCGCGCCTGCTTTGGGAGCAGGAGGTCGCAGGTTCAAATCCTGCCGCCCCGACATTGAAGAGTGACAAATTTTAAATTAAAATAAAAAATCGTTCATTAAAATTTTGATGCCGAAAATACGAAAAGACATGCGCCAGTAGCTCAATCGGATAGAGCAACGGCCTTCTAAGCCGTAGGTTAGTGGTTCGAGTCCACTCTGGCGTACTTTCTTTTTAAATAAACGGTGGGTATAGCTCAGTTGGTTAGAGCGTCTGGTTGTGGCCCAGAAGGTCATGGGTTCAAGTCCCATTACTCACCCGAATTTTTGGCCCCATGGTGTAACTGGTTAACACATCACCCTTTCAAGGTGGAGAGTACGGGTTCGAGTCCCGTTGGGGTCACGATTTTTTTTATTTTTGGCCCCATGGTGTAACTGGTTAACACATCACCCTTTCAAGGTGGAGAGTACGGGTTCGAGTCCCGTTGGGGTCACAAGTTCCAATCAAAAGGTTTACAATGTACTTGCCCAATTATTATTCGCAAGGAAACGAATACTGCACGCCCGAAAAAGATTTAACCTATTCGCTGTTTCCCACGACATATTTTTATTTGAAATTGGCTGCAATTTTTGCATCCGCAAATGACATTGCGGTTAAAGGCGCGTACGACGATGCGCGATGGATTGAATCGTCGCATCAAATTTTCAAGGCTTTTGAAAACGCCGGCGGAAAAATTTGCATCGAGGGAATTGATAATTTCAGAAATATTGAAACGCCCGTCGTTTTTGTGGCAAATCATATGAGTTCACTTGAAACCCTTGTACTTCCTTGCATAATTCATCCGATTAAAAGAGTTTTGTTCGTAATGAAAGTTGAACTTCTTAATTTTCCTTTGTTCGGAGCGGTAACCGCGGCGCGGGAACCGATTGTCGTCGGAAGGACCAATCCCCGCGAAGATTTGCAAATTGTTTTGCGTGAAGGTAAACAAAAACTCGCCGAAGGAAAATCAATTATAATTTTCCCGCAAAAGACCCGAGCGCGGACTTTTACGCCGAAAGAATTTAATTCGCTCGGAGTGAAACTTGCGCAACGAAGCGGCGTACCGATTGTCCCGATTGCTTTGGTTACGGACGCTTGGCTTCCGGGAAAACTTGTTAAGGATTTCGGGAAGATCAATCCGAGAAGGACCGTGCGATTTTCTTTCGGAGAACCGATAGACACTTCGAATCCTACGGAAGCGCATCAAAAGGCAATCGCTTATATCAAATCGAAATTTATCGAATGGGGAAAAGCCGATTTGGTGATTGAAGAATAAAAAATTTGTCAGTGGAAATTCAATTAAGCCAACGTTATTCGAATTCTTATTTTATTATTTTATTAAATAAAACGCCGATTGAACCTAAATTGTAGGTTCAATCAGCGTCCTATCGAAATCTTACTTCATCAAAATCATCTTTTTCGTAGCAACGAAATCACCCGCACGTAAAGTGTAAAAATATATTCCGCTCGGCAAATCTCTCGCGTCGAATCGCACCGTATAATTGCCCGCCGCTTGTTTTTTGTTTACAAGCGTCGCAATCTTTTGTCCGAGTGCGTTGTAAACGGTTAACGCTACATTTACGACAGATTGCGTTCCCGCCAAGGCGGTACTCCTCGCAATGACACTTGGAATTGAATACATAATCGTTGTTGTCGGATTGAACGGGTTCGGATAATTTTGTTTAAGTTCGAATGATGCGAGAATTTCGTTTTCGGAATTTTCAACATCATCGGTTTTTTCGTATCTCAAAATATAAATTCCGTCGTCTTCGTCGGCGACATAAATATTTTTTTCTTCTGAATTATCAACGTAAATATCGCGCGCACGTCCGCCTGTTTGGAAATAACCGACCACTTTCAACGAGTCAAAATTGTGATAATCGATTACGTGAACACCCTTACTTCCGTCGGCTGTGTAGATAAATTCGTCGTTAACGAACGCCGCATAAGTTTCTCCGTAATTGTTCGGTCGAATATATGCGACTTCATGAACATTGTCGAAGTCCGAACAATCGACGATTCTTACTCCGCTCGTTACACCCGAAAGAAAAACGTAATTGTCTTTCTTAAATATTCCCACGCCGTTAACCGGTTGGTTAGTCGTAGCGATACCGACCGCATTGTTCGGGTCGGAAACGTTCCAAATTTCCATTCCGTCGAGAAAATCGGCAACGTATGCATAATCGCCTTCGACGAGAATGTCCATGGCGCTATATGCGGTAGTGAACCCGCCGAGAATTTGCGGAGATGCGGGATTTGTTATATCGAGAATTCTAACACCGCCCTGTCCGCAAGCAACGTACGCTTTATTGTCGTTTATAAAAACTTTGTAAGCAACTCCCGAAGAAAGCGTAATCGTATCGATTGCAGTGACGTCGTTGGTGTTGGAAACGTCGAGTATAATTATTCCGCTCGTTCCCGCCGCTAGGAAAGCATAATCGCCAGCAACAGCAACACCTTTCGAATATGCGGGTGTTTGTGTTTCGAATTTATCGAGCATTTCGGGAGCACTCACATCCGAAATGTCCAATAACACGTATCCGCCGAAACCGTCGGCGACGTGCAATTTACTCTCGTCGAATGCCAGTCCGATGGCGTTTCCTCCCGCCTTGAAGTTGCTGACGATTTCGCCGTTTTCCGCTTTAATTTCGTATAATCCTCCTTGGTTGGCGGCAGCATATACCTTATTATTAACGGAACAATAGAAAACACTGAGCGCCGCGCCTTCCGTTTCGGCATAATACGGGTATTGTTGTTCGGTCAAATCAATGAATTCGACGCCGTTATCGCCGTCGGCTACAATTGCGAGCGTATCGGAAACAACAATGTCGTAGGCGTGTCCCGCCGTCGTAAAATAAGTGATGTAAGAAATTGCGGCGGGATTTCCGACGTCATACAAACGAATTTTGTAATAATCGGCAACGTATGCGGTATTGTCGTAAACGAAAATGCCTTTCGCAATGCCGTCGGTGTCTTTTCTTCCCAAGCGTTGCATTTGATTAGGGTTGGCGATGTCAATAATTTCAAAGCCCGAATTTCCGTCCGCGACGTAGAGCTTAAAATTATTTCCGTCACCGAACAAATCTTCGCCTTGTCCGTATGTGGCGAAATTCGAAATAACCGTGGGATTTGTAGGGTCGGAAACGTCAACGGAATAAAGCCCGTCGTAAGAAGTCAAAACAAAAGCTTTTGCGCCGTCCGCGTAATCTTCATAAACATACACGGCTTCGGAAGTGGCGTCGAATTTCACATAGCCCGTAATTTCAGGTCCCGCGCGATTGGAAATGTCAATGATTTCCAATCCGAAATTCGCCGTAGTAACAAATGCCATATTAAGTTCGGCGGAAACAAAAATATCCGTAATCGGTCCGTGTGCGGTAACTTCTCCGATTTTGGAGAGTTCGTCATCGTTGTAAATATAGATTTGAAAAACGGCGCCGTCATTTCCGAACATATATCCCGGAATTGCGGCGACCGAATTGGAGACCCCGCGCGAATATCTTCCTTGCAAATACATATTTTCCGAAGCGTATTCGCTTTCCGTTTGAGCGACTGTAACCGCATTAATCAGGAAGGAAAAGAAGAGAGTAACGATTAGCTTTTTCATCTCTCACCCCTTATGTTGTTGAAAAATACGGTGGAAATTTATTCAATGAGTTATCGTCGAAAAATGTTTTATATCACAAAATAACGATATGTGATTTTATTCACAACGATTATAATTAATGAAACAAAGAAGTTTTGTTTGCTTTCGTAAAAATATATTAGAGAATTTTTGATTTCCTTACATCGCGAATTGCTTGTTTCTCATCCAATAACGAACGTGTTTTTGAGATAGACGACCGTATAACAAACATCTCTTTCTTTTTCATATTTCGCGGCGTTTCTTTATTTTTGACATCTTTAATTTTGAAAGAATTGAAACGATGATTACGATTGATAAATCCAATGAAAGCATTGAAATATTGACAGAATACATTCCGCACGCAAATTCGTATGCGCTCGGGTTTTGGTTCGACGCAGGCTCGCGCGACGAAAAGAAAGAGAACAACGGCATTTCGCATTTCATCGAACACATGCTTTTCAAAGGAACGTCGAAAAGGAACGCCAAGCGAATTTCTCTTGAAACCGAAAAGCACGGCGCATATTTGAACGCCTTTACTTCTAAAGAAAACACTTGTTTTTACGCGCGCGGTATCGACGGCTCTTTTGAAAAAACGTTTGAAATTTTGAGCGATATGATTACGGACCCGCTTTTCGACGAAAAGGAAATTCGTAAGGAAGCAAATGTTATCACAGACGAATTATGCGACATTCTCGATACGCCCGAAGAATTTATTTTCGACGAGTTCGAGAAAATCATTTATGAAAAGAATTCACTTTCGATGCCCGTAATAGGAAACAAAGAGAATATTGCAAAGTTTAAGCGCGGCGATTTTATGCGACATTACGGCGA
The DNA here is from genome assembly GCA_964479645.1 of uncultured Melioribacter sp. Classification (GTDB taxonomy): domain Bacteria; phylum Bacteroidota; class Ignavibacteria; order Ignavibacteriales; family Melioribacteraceae; genus WGAL01. The sequence goes on from CAYZMW010000139.1 coordinate 8,499, forward strand.
TTATTATTTATCGTCGAAATTATTTATAGTTGCTGTCGGGAATATTCGTCCCGAAAAGTCAGCGGAATTAACCGAGAAGTTTTTAAGAGTAAAGTTTAGAAAGAAAAACAAGCGCAAGAAAAGGAAACACGTTTCAGAAAACACATCAACCTTTACCACGCTCTATCGTCCCGTCTCGCAATATTATTCGATAATCGGACGCCGCGCAACGGGTTTTACAAGCGACGATTATTTGCGGCTTCGCTTGCTCTCAATTATCCTCGGCGAAGGAAGCAGTTCGCGCCTTTTCGTGAAATTACGAGAACAAAAAGGGATTGCTTATCAAATCAATTCATTTGTCAACGGTTATTCGGACACCTCAACATTCGGCGTCTATTTTTCAACAAATCCGGAACAAAAAGCTAAAGCGTCGAAAACGATTTACGCCGAAATCAAGAAATCTTCGCGCGGG
>CAYZMW010000140.1:0-19606 GCA_964479645.1 uncultured Melioribacter sp.
AGATTGCTTCGTCGTTTTCCCGCCCTTTGCGGGAAACCTCCTCGCAACGACTGAAAAATTTTAAATCCGTGAAAAATCCGACTAAATCCGTGTTATCCGCGTTCTATCAGTTTCTATATTCTATCTCCTTGCTCCTAATTCAACCATTCATCCAATCAACCATTCATTCAACATTTTTTCAATCCCGCTCCGGCGGGACATCATTCATAATTCAACATTCATAATTCATAATTTAAAAAATCCGTGTTTTTCGTGTTCTATTAATAATCATAATCAATCGGTTTAATCCGCGACCTATTCATTTTTCAAGTCCTACGTAGCAATCAATTCGCCTATTCGGAAAAAGCGTTCGGCTCTTGTTGTAAATTCTTTATATTTAAATTCCGATTACAAACGAAAATTTCAGAACATATTTCCGATTGCGTTGTATAAAAGCGAAAAATAAAAGGAGGAAATAATATAATGTACGGAAGTTATTCGACGGTTCTTACAAAAGAACAAACTAACAGTTTATTACGAACCGTTTACAATTGGATGATGCTCGGCTTGTTCATTTCGGGCGTTACGGCGTTCTTTACCGCCACAAGTTTTACGATGCAACGGATATTATTCGGCAACCCGATGACAATGTGGCTTTTGCTTTTCGCCGAATTGGGACTTGTTTTTGCAATTTCGGGCGGAATTAACCGTATGGCGTCGTCAACTGCGGCGGGCTTGTTCATTCTTTTTTCGATTGTAAACGGCTTAACGCTTTCGTCGATTTTTCTGATTTACGAAATCGGGACAATCGCAATAACTTTTTTCGTTACCGGACTTACTTTCGGCGCAACAAGTTTTTACGGATACATAACCAAAACCGATCTAACTTCTTTCGGGCGCTATCTTTTTATGGCCTTAATCGGTATTGTTATCGCGTCTATCGTTAATATTTTTCTTCATAGTCCGGGACTCGATTGGATTATCAGTTATATCGGAGTTTTGTTGTTCGTGGGTTTGACCGCTTACGACACGCAAAAAATCAAACGTTTGGGCGAACAAGCGCTCGGTATGGGCGGCGAAACTTTTCGGAAAGTCGCCATTGTAGGCGCGCTTGCGTTGTATCTCGATTTCATTAACTTGTTTTTATTTTTACTCAGAATTTTCGGCGGAAGACGAGATTAAAAGAAAACTTTTCTCGCAAACAATTTACGGGTTGAAAAACGTTAAATTTTCAACCCGTTTTTTGTTATTAGACTAAACCTAATCTGCGTACAAATTGTCAAAGGTTTTTAAGAAAATAAATTCGGAAATAAAATGGCAAATAAAGGAAAAATTAACTGGCGTTCTTTCGTTAGCGTTTACATGGCTTACTCGTTAATCATGATGGGCGTAACCGGAATAGTTCTTTACATTGCGCCGCCCGGACGAATCGCGCATTGGTCCAAATGGACATTTCTCGGGTTCACGAAAACGGAATGGCAAGCGCTTCATACGCTTTTTTCCTTTATTTGGATTATCGCCGCGGTTTATCACCTTATTTTCAATTGGAAACCTTTGATGAATTACATCAGACGCAAAACGGCGGGTGCGAAGAAAATCAGGAAAGAATTTACGTATGCGACTTTGGCTACGGCAATAGTTTTCTTCGGGACGTACTACAACATCCCGCCTTTCGGAACGGTGATGGATTTGGGCGAATATATTACCGATTCTTGGGCTGACGAAACAAACGAACCGCCAATTCCGCACGCCGAATTGCAAACGCTCGGCGAATTTTCGCGCACCGTTCATATTCCGATAAACAAGGTGGTGCAAACGTTGAGAGCCAATAAAATCAACGTCCCCGATACGTCGATTGTACTTGAAGATTTGGCGGCGCAAAACGGAATTACTCCAAGCAAAATTTATCTTCTTCTGAAGGTAAATAAATCTCTGCCGGATGTTAAGAAAAACACGAAATACGGTCCTGGTTCGGGCATCGGGAGAAAAACTCTTTCCGAGATTTTGAAAGAAAACGATATCGCGTGGGAGAAAGGTGTTGAAATGTTGAAGAAAAAAGGAATAACGGTAACCGAAGATGATAAATTAAAAAATATTGCCGAAGAAAACAACGTTTCTCCGATTGAGATAATAGATGCGCTCGGACTTAGGTGATAGAACATCCGAAATTGCGGAAAAACGAATTCTAAAATTTTTTACTATTAATCGCTTGTTTTTCCGTTGTTCCGATTTTTTGCAAACGACTTATCAAATTCATTATTTCCGCTTTCGTTAATTTTTCGTTTTTGTCGTTCAATTCAAAAACGAACAAATAGCCGCGTTTCTTTTTCAATTTCAATATCGCATTTACGAGCTTGAGTTGATCGCTCTCAAGAAGTTTTCCCGTTTTTTCGTCCCACTTTTCATAGGAAGTCAAACATCCCGTCGAAGGTGTGAGAGGAAAATATTTTTCGTTTTTGTAAAGCGCGGGATTGTCCGTCGAGCCGTGCATTACAAGCAACTTTCGTCCAAGTTTGCCCGCGTAGTACGCTTCGAAAGTAGAATTGAATTTTCCGAGAGCTTTCGGCAAAATATCGGCGTAAAGTTCCTTGTTCCATTTTTCTTCCCCGTTTTTCCGCAAGAATTTCTTCGGCGACACTTCAAACGGCAAACGAATAATAGGAACGGGGGTCGGCCCGATGGATTTTTTTTTCGATTGATAAAATCCGTCGAAAAGATAAAGTCCTTGCGGCGTGTTTCCGTCGAGCAAATAATAGGGAAAATCCGTTACGGAATAGCCGAGTTGCGAAATCGCCCAAAGCGAATCGCCTTCGAACAAAAACGCGCCGTCCGGTTTACGAATAAGCGTCAAGCCGGGAATTTTTCTAACGCTTCGCAAAACGGTTAATATCACAAGTTCGCCTTTTAAGAAATCGGGAGAAAATATTTCGCGCAAAGCGTCGTCGTCATAAAAAATTTCGCTTTCGTTTACGTAATCGTACGTCAGACGAACAAGTAAACTGTCGTTTCCGAAACGTCTCGAAATATTCCGCAAATACGGACGATATTTTTTGCGATTGTTCAAATAAAGGTAATGAAACGCGTAAACCGCGGCGTTCAAACGCTCGGTGCGTTCGAACAGAGAATAAACTTCGTTTTCAAGTTCGTGGGGATAAAGAGCGCGCGCGGTGAGTATTGCACGAACCGAAAGATTTTCGGAAACATCGTCGATTTTATTCAATACGATTTTTAGAGCTTTTTTCACATGCGGAGAACGGTACAAATCCACGCTCAATTCGTAAAAGAGCTTGTCCCATTTCTTTTCACGAATAACAGGGGGCTTGCCGCCGAAAGTGTTAAGGATACGTTCCTCGAGCGAGTGCAAGTACTTTGTTTTTTCCGCTTTCAAAACGAAATCGCTTTCAAGTCTTCTACGGGAAATTTGCGCGTGTGACGAAATTCCGCAAACACTAACAATAACGATTAACAGTAATATTTTTAAACGCAATTCGAACCGATTTTTAATTTTTTACAATAGAATTTCACGAACGCAAAATTACCACATTTATTACAAATTTCGCCGTCGATTTTTCGTAAACATAATTTAATAAGCAATTTCCGTAATATCCGAAATCACGCGATAATCGAGATTAAAGCGACGCAGCGTTTTTACGAGTTCGTCGAACAAGTAATCTCTTACGACAAAAACGATTTCGGAGCGCAATTCGCCTTTCGTCTTTAATTGCAGAGCTTCCTCCATTGCCGGGAAAAGTCCTTCGCCGTTAATTTCAAGTTTACCGTATTCGTCGAAAAGCAATAATTTCGGTTCTTTTTTTATACATTCGTGAAGAAAAGCGTTTGCTTTCGCGAACGCTTTTCGGGAAAAAGCGAAATCGCCAAGCGCAATAACGTCGTTTTTTTCGCGCGGGTCGGCGTTCATTTCGAATTCGATTTTTTCGGGAAGTTTCAAAAAACGGCGCGTTTCGTTTTTCACAATCTGCAAAATTCCGCACGCGTTTTCATTGTTCTTGGTTTGCTCAAGCAAGCGCGTCGATTTGCCCGTTTTAATCTTTCCGTAAATTATGTAAACATCGTTAGGCATCGTGAAATAAAAAAAGCGTGAATAAACTTGTTAGAAAAAATTTTACGCGTCCGAAAAAGCCTTTCTCTTTCCCGAATTCCCAACTGACGATAATCATCGATTTTATCGTCCCGAATTCGCCGAAAATTCGATTTAATTCGTCCGCGTATTTGCTTTGCGTTTCTTCGGAATAGCGTTTTATGCTTTTACGCAAAAGCGGCACCGCAATGAAATACCAAAGCGTTAATAATGAAAAGAACCGTATCAACATCAGAAGAATATCGTTTCCGCTAATTCGAAATTTTTCGGGAGAAACGAACGTAAGAACCGAAAGGAAAACCGCTAGGGATAAAATAATAATCACTGAAGGACGTTTGATGAACGGTTTCTTTTTTCTTTTCGTCACTTTCGCAGCCGTAGCGCGCACTTTGAGCGCATCAATAATTCGGGAGTCGAAAGTGTTTTTGTTTTCTTCCAACCAACGCGGTAATTTCGAAATATAATATCCCACCGCTACTCCGCCGAGTAAATGAAGCAAAGCATAAAGAATTATTATCGTTTCACTCAAACTAAGGTTTTCAAGCGTTCCACTTGAAATATTCAATTCCCGAATGAGAAAAACGTAAAACTCATCGACGGATTCCCAAAGCGTATAACCGAAAAGAAGCGTATAAACCACAACTCTCTGGAACGCCGAAAATAAGAGCGTAACAATTCCGAAAAAGTAGGCGAATAAAGTAAAATTTTTTCTTCCGCGATACAAAGCCGTTGCGACGAACGTTTGAAAAAATACCGAAAGGTAAGCGTTCAGCGGGGTGTGCGGACTGATGAAAAATTTCACGGCAATTACAATCGCCGAAGCTTTCAAAAGATCTTTTTTATCGTCCGTGTAATACAAAATCAAAGAGATTAAAATTGCGGCGAAACCGCCGACAAATAAACCCGTCAAAGGAATGTGCAAGGCGTGCAACATTCCGCCGAAAGCCGCTTCGTTAAAAGCCCACAAGGCGGTTAATCTGTATGTTAAATTTTTCTTACCGATATTTGCGGCGGAATCGAAAAACATCTGAAAATTAATCAGGCAACAACAGTCCCGCAAGTTTTAATAATTTTGCTTCGTTGTTTTTAATCGAAAATTTCAATTCGGAAATTCTGAGTTTTGCGCTGATAAATTTTAACTGAGCCTCGCGAAACTGCGTTAAAGTCACTTTTCCCAAGTCGTACATTTCGCGCATTCTTTCAAAATTCAAACGCGAAGTCTCAAGAGAAGTTTTTTCCAATTCAAGCGCCACCTTTGCGTTAACATATTCCACGTATGCGTTGGAAACTTCGGTTTCAAGACTTAGTTCCGCTTCTCTGACCGCAAGTTCCGCATTCTTCAACGCAAGTTCGGCGTTTTGACTTTGAATTTTGTTTTGAAATCCGTTGAATAAATTATATTGCAATGAAATTCCCGCATAAAAGGTTTTGTTCGGGTCGGAGAAATCCACGGAGAACTCTTCGGGCAGAGTATTATAGCCGTAAGCGCTTTCAAGTTTCAGCGTAGGATAAAAAGCGGAATTAACGATTTTTTTCTCTTCTTGCGAAATATTTCTCTGTTCGAGCGCGCTTTTCAGCGAAGTATTATTCGCTCTCGCAAGGCGTAGAATCTCTTCTTTGTCGGGGATTTCCCTGTAACTGACAACATCTTTTACCGTAAAATCGGTATTGATATCCCGATTTAACAATTGGTTAAGATTTTGTTTGGCTTGAGATAACTGCGTAACGACGTAAATGTAATTCAAACTATCTTTATTAAAATCAACGACAGCGCTCAAATAATCCACACTGCTTTGTTGTCCGAATTCTTCTTTCGCCTTTTGTCTCCGTAGGCGTTCGCGTGAAATCTCCATCGATTCGAGAGCAATGTTTTGATTTTCCTGCAAAAGCGCAATTTGATTATATAATTGAATTACTTGCAAAACGATATTTTCCGCCGTAGCGCGTTCACCGTAAAACGCCTGAGCTCCCGCGTACTTTAACTTTGCGAATGTTGCGAAATTTCTCATTCCGTCAAATAAAATATAACTTGCCTTAACCGCAATGATATTTGCCGTGTAGGAATTATAATTTTTATTACCCATTATCATCATGTAATTGTCGTTGTACGTTGAGGAAAGCGAAAGATCGAATCTTGGCAAAAATCCCGCGTTCCCTATATGGATATTATTTTCAGCCATTGCATAACTGTTTTTTGCAATGCCGACATTAACGTTATTCCGCAACGCAATGTTTACGGCTTCCTCAAGCGTCAAAATATTTTGGGCAAGAACGAACGAACTTAAAGCCGTTAAAATTATCAATACTTTTTTCATAATGTACGACGCCTTATTGTTTATAATCTTTAAGTCTTTCCATTTCAATAATAGCGGGTTCCACTTCTTCCCGTGTTACGGGGGGATTTCCGCGCAGAACTCTGATGCGATACCTAATTTTATTTAATAACAGCAGTAACGCGGGGACCATAATCAATGTTAACAGTGTTCCTATTAGAAGTCCGTACGCAACGGAAATCGCCATGGGCGAAAGAAATTGAGCCTGAAAACTTGTTTCGAAAATCAACGGACCAAGTCCGAAAATAGTCGTAACGGAAGTAAGAATGACGGGGCGAAAACGACTAAGTCCCGCTATTCTGATAGCATCGTAAAAACCGTATCCTTCTCTCAACAATTGGTTGAAGGTGCTTATCATCACAATAGAATCGTTAACTACAATTCCCATTAAGGCAATTCCGCCGAAAATCGAAAAAAGAGAAAAAATGTAACCTTGAATGTAATGTCCCCAAAGAGCGCCGAGCATGGCGAAAGGAATAACGGAATAAACAATTCCCGCTTGCGAAAAAGAGCGAAAAGTAAAAACGACAATCATAAACATCAGCAATAAAAACGGAGGGACAGTCACTTCTATCGACCGCATTGTTTTTCGGGAATCGCGACTTTCGCCTTCGAATTCCCATGTAATTTCGGGGAATTTCTCATGCACTTTCGGTAAAATTTCGCTTTTTATTCTATTGATTACAGCGGGCAAAGGCGTTTTAGAAGAAACGACATCGGCATCAACGCGGATAATTCTCTGCCCGTCAATATGATTGATTTCCAACGAACCGCCTTGCGAAGTCACTTCGGCGATTTCACGCAAAGGAATTTCTCTTCCGCCTGGCAATTTTATTCTCATGTTCAGCAATTGTTCAACGCTTCTTCTACCGCTTTCGGGATAGCGCACCCAAATCTTCACTTCGTCGATACCTCTCAAAATTCGTTGCGCTTCTTTTCCGAAGAAACCGTTTCTTACCTGCGACATTACCAAAGCCGTGGTTAATCCCAAACTGTAAGCGTTATCATTCAGTTTAATTCTTATTTCTTTCAAACCGGGCGGGTCGTTGTCAACAATATCTTTAACTTCCTTGAAGTTCGCCAAATTTTTCTTGATGATTTCCGCCGCTTCTCTCAAATGTGCGAAATTATTCCCCGAAAGAGCGAGAGCGATCGGAGAACCGAAATATTTCATTCCCGCCACTTCGAGTTTTTCCGCATTCGGAACTTTACCGAGTTTTTCGCGAACAATTTTCCGAACCGTACTGTTGTCCCATTCGCGCACTTCGCTGTTGGCGATAGTAACTCTCAAATCGCCTTTGTTCGTCGTTGGTCCGATACTTCTCAAGATATTTTTGACTAACGGGGGCTTATCGGGATATTTTTTAACATATTCGTCGTTAACTTCCCAAATTTTTTCTTCAAATGTAATTAATAAACTGTCAACCACATTGTCTCTTGTTCCGGGCGGCATTTCGAGCGAAACTGTAAAATAATTGAATTCGAGTTGCGGGAAAAACGTGGTTTTAATCATTCCGCCTTTTAATCCGCCTATTGTAATAATCAATAAAGCCACGGGGAAAACCAAAACCATCACGGGGTGTTTTATTGTAAATTCGAGCGTAGGCTTGTAAACTTTGTCGCGCAGCCAATTAAGAAATTCTTCGGTTTTAACAAGTAAAATGTTATCCGTTTTCTTGTCCTTCGCTTTCAACGCCTTGGAATGCGCAATGTGTCCCGGCAAAATCAAAATTGCTTCCACAAGAGAAATAAGCAAAGTGGCAACGACGACAAAACCGATATCCACGGCGCGGTCGCCGAGTTTCCCTTCGAGGAAAAAGAAAATCACAAATATAATTACGGTTGTAAGCACGCCGCTGGCGACCGACGAAGCAACTTCTTGCGTACCGTTTATCGCCGCCGCCAAAGGCGATTCGCCTTTTTCATAATGGCTGTAAATATTTTCGGCAATTACGATTCCGTCGTCAACCAAAATTCCGACGACCACAATCATACCGAGTAGCGAAATAACATTGAAAGTCAATCCGTAAATTTTGCCCACCGCAACCATACCGAGGAAAGCAAGAGGAATTGAAATGGAAACCCAAAAGGAAATGCGAGGATGTAAAACCAAACTGAGAAAAATCGCCACGAGAATCATTCCCATTAAACCGTTCCATTTCAATATATCAATTCTTGCCGTAACAACTTCGGAGCCGTCGCGAATTATTCCGAGTTTGACGTCTTCATTTTGAGCGTTAAACTTTTTTATATATTGTTTTACAACATCGGTAATTGCAAACAAATCTTCATTGTTCGTTTTTTTCAATTCCACGGCTACGGCGGGTTTACCGTCGAAGTAAACCCTGTTCGGGTCTTCCGCCCATTTTTCTTTAACGTCGGCAACATCTTTCAAGCGAATAATCGTTCCGTCTTTTAACGATTTCAGGACAAGATTTCCGAGTTCGCGAGCGTAATATTTTTTATTGTCGGCACGAATTAAAAACTCTTCGTATTTACCTTTTATTTTTCCGCCTGTAATCTTAATATTTTCGGAAGCGATTGCCTGTGCCGCTTGTGCGAAAGTAATGCCGTAAGCCCTCAAGTCGTTTTCCCTAAAACTCACTTCAATTTCTTCGTCGGGAAAACCCGATAAAGTTAACTTGGAAATTTCGGGCATGGCGAGCAAATCGCGTTCAATTCTCCGCGCATAACGTTTGAGTTGCCGCAAAGATTTGTTACCGTAAATGGCGAAATTAATCACGAATTCCTGCGGTTCGAGTTTGTAAACGTTCAATTTTTCCATGCCCGCCGGGAATGTTGAAATACTGTTAACAGCACTTTGAATTTCCTGAATAACAACGTTCGCGTCAGCCCCCGTTTCAAGTTCCACACTTATTAACGCCGTATTTTCTTTGGAAATGGAGGTCGTTCGCAAGATTCCCGTAATCCCCTTAATGGCATCTTCCACTTTGGTTGTAATGCCTTCTTCGATTTCGTCGGGAGACGCCCCCGGATAAAGAGCGGTTATATTAATGTATTTCGTAGGCATCTGTGGAAAAAAGGTGACGCGCGTCGTAAAAAACGCAAAGAGCCCGAAAACGGCTATCATAAATAAAATCGAATTTCCGAGTATCGGATATTTAACAAAATATTCTATGGCTTTTTTCATAATAACAAATTTCCGTTAATTGCTTTCGTAAACGATTTCTGTCCCGTCGGGTATATCGGTAATAAAGTAGAACAAAGGATTTTTATCGACAATATGAGGTTTAATTCTTTTGCGTCCGTTGTCCGTTTTAATAACCACGAATTCTTCTTCGTCAAAAGCCGCTTTTGGAATTTTAGCCGCCATTATATCAGTTTGTACGATTTTGTAAAAGTCGTAAAACATTCCGTCTCTCACGGAAGGATCTTTCGTTTGAACATAGACGTAAACCGATTGAGTTTCGGGAGAAACCGAGGGATTTATTCTGACAATTTTACCTTTTATTTTTTTATCGGATTTGTATGCCGAAAGAGTAACATCCATTCCCTTTTTCAAATACTTTAAATCCGATGCGGAAACCGCCGCCGCCATTTCGTAAAGTCCCGAATTGACGAACGTTCCGAGTTTTTGACCCGCGCGCGCCATATCGCCTTCCCGAGCGTACGCCGCGGTCAAATAGCCGTTGTATGGCGCTTTAATCGAATATTTTTCGAAAGTGGCTTCCATACTTTTGATATCGTAATACGATTGTAAAATGTTTTTCGAAGCGAGATAATATTTTTCTCTGTTCGAAGAAATTTTCGGAAGCGGCGGAACGGTTTTCGTTGCGTCCATTTCGCCCAAGTATCCCAACCATTTTTCATATTCGTTCGGGAAATCGTACTTCAAATCGGGAAGCAACAAAGTAATTTGATTAAGCAACGCGCTTCGTTTGGCTTTTAATTGATTTTTAAAAACGGAGGCGTCTATTTTGATAATCGTTTCACCCTTCTTATAAAACGTTCCGGCGCGCAAAGGTTTCGAGGCTCTTTTAATCAAACCGTTAACTTCCGCGTAAATATCGAACTTATTAAACGCAAACATACGTCCGCTTGATGTAATCGTCTTTTTGTACAAGACGTTTTTCACTTTAACCGACTTTTCCGAAACGGTTTTCTTCGAAGAATTTTCGTTTTTCTTTTGTCCGCTTTTGATAAAAACCGCGGCTATGAAAACAGCCACCAATAAAATTACGAGTGAAATCGCCGCGCTTTTGTACTTGTTCATTTTATCCTCTTCGTTTACAATTCTGAATTAAGACAAAAAATATAATAAAATTAAGACACCCGATAACCGAGAGAGGTTTATTTTTTATAATTTTTTTTCGGAGGAATTTTACTCATCGCACGTTCGGTCATCGCCGCTATTGTAAGCGAAGGGTTAACTCCGGGATTCGCGGAAATAGCCGAGCCGTCGCAAACGTAAAAGTTTTCATAGCCGAACACTTTATGATTTTTGTCAATCACTCCGTCTTTTTCATTCGCGCCGATAACGCATCCGCCGAGAATATGAGCGGTTGTCGGTATCCCCGCTACCGATTCGGTCAATAAGGCGTAAGGTTTTCCGTTTACGATTTCGGCGTAATCGTTCGCTATTTTTTTCGCTTGCGGAATAAAAGCCGAAGGCTTTTCGCCCGACGAATGCGTTGATTTCAGTCCGAAAATTCCGCGCGTGAATTTCAATTTGGTATTTATCGTTTGCATAAAAAGAAGTATTTGTGTCTTCGCCGCAAAGTCTTTTACGAACAAGGCTCTCAAATTTTTTACGGGATGAACGAAATAATCAAGAACGATTTTAAATATTCGCGTAAGAAAATTCCCGCCTTTTACGGAAGGCATCATCATTGTCCGCCAAAAACCCGAGCCTGAAGGATAACGCACAGGCTCCACCGAAGTTTTTTCATCTACGTGAAAAATCGAACCGATTGCCACGCCGTCGGAAAAAATTTTGTTTTTGTCGAAGGAAATCACGCCGAGCAAACTTTCGGAATTCGTTCGAATATCTTCCCCGAGTTTATCCGATAAATTCGGTAAAACACTTTCTTTGAGTTTAGTTAGTAATTTTAACGTACCCAAAACTCCGCCCGCCAAAACGACGCCGCGCGTTTTTACTTTGCCTTGTTTTTTCACCAACGCGGTAGAATTGCGCCATGTAATTTCGTAGCCGCCCTTTTCAGAAGGTTTTATTTTTATTACTTCTTTTTCGTCCCAAACTTCGGCGCCTTTTTTTTCGGCGAAATAAAGATAGTTTTTATCCAACGTGTTTTTCGAATTGTTGCGACAACCTATCATGCAAGCGCCGCAGAAATCGCACGGCACGCGGAGCGGTCCCGCCCCGTTAAAATAAGGGTCGCGAGGAGTTTTATCCTCATTGAAATAAACCGCCACGTTTGTAGGAGCAAATCGGTTTTCGGCGCCGTATTTTTTTGCAAGCGCTTTTAACGCCAAATCCCCCGTTTCCATTCTTGGATTGGGAGCGGCGCCGAGCATCCGCAAAACTTCGTCGTAATACGGATTTAATTCTTCTTCCCAATCCGCCAGCCCTTTCCACGAACCCGAGTTAAAAAACTCCTTTTTCGGCTTTTGTAGCGTATTGGCGTAAACAAGCGAACCGCCGCCAACTCCCACGCCCGAAAGAACGGTAACATGTCTGAAAAAAGTAAGTTTGAAAAATCCGAAAAAACGTAACGCCGGCATCCAAAACCATTTTTTCACGTTCCAGTTCGATTTCGGGAAATCCTCCGCCGCGTATCTTTTCCCTTTTTCAATTACGAGAACCTTGTAACCCTTTTCCGTAAGGCGCAGAGCGGAAACCGAACCGCCGAAACCGCTTCCGATAATTACGAAATCATAATCCGTCATTTACTTTTTATTCCGTTCGTTTTAACAATTCTTCCGTCGTTTTGAATTGAGTAATAATTTCAGTAACTTTTGAATAAAATTATACATTAAAATTTATCTTTTAATGTAAGATAATCTTCCCAAAATTAAAACAGGAAAGCCTTTTCCAATATTATGCTAAGCGACGAAACCAAACGAAAAATAGTTGAAAAAATTCTTGAATCGGAAGGTTTTAAGTCTTCGAAGACTTACAAAAAATTATTGCTTTATCTTGTGGAATCTTCAATTAACAACGAAGAACCGAAAGAAATCACAATCGCGATACAAGTTTTCGGCAAAGGAAGCGACTTTAATCCCGGCGAAGATTCTTCTGTAAGAGTTTACGCAAGCAATTTGAGGAAAAAATTAGACCACTATTACGCAAACGAAGGAAAGCACGACAAATACAGACTAAAAATTCCGAAAGGTCATTACCGCATCGAATTCGTTCCGATGCAATCGCAATTCAAAAAACGTTTCACAATTAAGAACAAAACTCTCCTTTATTCATTGTCGGCTTTGATAATAATGCTTCTTGTTTTTTCCACTTACAATTATTTTCAGTTACGAAAGTTGACTTCGATTTCATCTTCGGTTGTTTTCGATACTGTGTGGCACAATCTTATCGAATCCGAAAACCCGAAACTTGTGGTGCTTGGCAACGATTTATTTTTCCTTGAAATAATCGACGGCGAAGAAACTATTGTTCGGAAACACTACATCAACACGACCGAAGAATTCAACGAATACAAAGCCGAACATCCCGAAAAGGAAATAATAGGCATAACGCCCTATCCGTTCTTTCCCAAAATAGATATTTCCACCATTCCGATTTTGGTAAAACTTCTCAATGCGAAGGAAAAACTCACCCTTAAAGCGTCGTCGGAATTGAAAACGCACGATTTACTGGAAAACGACATTATTTTTCTTGGTTCTTTCCGTAGCCTTCATTTTATGAGTTATCTGCTTCGCGACAGTTTAATCGAATATAGCGCGGACCCCGAAAAAATGTTCGTTCGTTTTAACGAGCCCGACACTGTTTTTACTTTCGAGCAGGCGGGAGAGCCCGGACAAAAACACATCGATTATTGTTTGTTCAGGAAAGTTCCCGGACCAAATAAAAACACGATTTACATGTTCGTCTCCTTTTTCGAAGCGGGAATTTCAGCCGCGACGCGATACATGTTAAACAAAGAAAGTTTGGCCGAACTTTCCGAGATGATGAGAAAAAAATACGGCAAAGCGCCCGAATATTTCGAGGTGCTTTTCGAGTCGCAAGGATATTCGCGCACTGCGTTTAACACCAAAGTTAAATACTTCCGAGAACTTTCGGCGGAAAAACTAAAAATTTGGTGACGCAAAATTTAAGGTGATTCCTTAAATTTCACTTTGCCTACTATCGTCCGTTCTCATTGAAAATTTTCCAAATATCTTTCATGGAAATCCGCGATTGCTTTGTACGCTTTTTCAAGAACTTCTTCTTGCGGCAGAAAAACAACGCGGAAATGTTGCGTGCCGGGAACTTGCCCGAACCCGCTACCGGGAACAATCACGACGCCTGTCGCTTTAATCAATTCCGCAACAAATTTCATGTCGTCTTTCACCTTGTGCAAGCGCGGGAAAGCGTAAAACGCGCCTTCGGGTTTAACGCACGTAATTCCGTCAATAGCATTCAGCATTTCCACCGTCATATCGCGACGACGCGTAAGTTTTTCCATTGCGGGACCGAGATGTTCATCGCCGCCGAGAAGCGCGGGCGCAATTGCATATTGAATGGGATGGCTTGCGGAAAGTCGCGCGCGCAACATTTTATTTATCGCTTCGATGTAATCGTCAAGAATTTCCGAATTGCCGCTTACGATTCCCCAACCGATTCTCCAACCGGGCACCATGTAATTTTTCGAAAGTCCGCCGAAAGTAATTACGGGCGCATCGGAATTGAGCGAGGCGATTGAAATGTGTTCGTTGCCGTCGAAAAGAAGTTTGTCGTAAATTTCATCCGCGAAAATCACAAGATTGTTTTCCACCGCCAAATCGATTAATTGCAAAATCGTTTCTTCGCTTGCGTTCGAGCCGGTGGGATTGTTCGGATTGATGATTATTATCGCTTTGGTTTTTTCGTTTATTTTCGATTTGATATCTTCGATGTCGGGCTGCCAACCGTTTTCTTCGTCGAGATAATACGGATTTTCAATCGCCTGAAGTTTGCTTGCCACCGCGGTATAAAGCGGGTAGCCGGGCGTGGGCGTCAAAACGTTTTCGCCTTCGTTAACAAGCGCCGTCAAAGCGAGTTCAATCGCTTCGCTTGCGCCGGTGGTAACGAAAATATCGCGCACGTTGTTAATCCCTTTTCTTTCGGCTTCTTTTGCTATTGCGTCGCGCGCTTCGGCGATACCGGAAGATGGCGCGTAACCGTTGTAGTTTTTCAACATTGCGTCGTACGCGGCGTCAATCATTTTTCGCGGCGGTTCGAAATCGAACAAATTCGGGTCGCCGATATTCAAGTAAAGCATTTCCTTTCCGCTCTTCGCCGTCTCTTGCGCGAGCACAACAATATCGCGAACGGCATACGTAATATTTTCGGTTCTTTTTGCAGGAATAATCTTTTTCATTTTCAAACCTCTTAATTTATTTTCAATTGTTTCATCTCAATTAAAATTTATTCAATGCCGGGTTTCAGAATAACTCCTTCGTTCGTTCTTCCGTTGATTTTAACGAGTATCGGCTTGTCGAGTTCGACGTGCGCGACGTATTTCATTTCGCGTTTTTTCGGAAGCGACGAAAGCCAATCCCAATTCAAAAATCCGTGATTGCGAAACGGGTCAACCGTGAAATACCCGACTTTGAACGAAGTTAAATTGTGGAAGAAATGCGAACCTTGCGAAGGTTCGACGTACATATCTTGAAAATTGGACTCCACAATCGCGCGCGCGCCCGAAATTTGCTCCCAAGTTACGGGAATGCCGAGCCACGGGTCTTTCGTGCCGATTCTTCCCAAGGCGATAAGCGCGTATTTCTTTTTCTTCGCCACAAGTTTCGAATTGAGTTTCGCGAGTTCGCGCGCCACTTCGTTTGTTTTTGCGCGCGTAAATTCTTCAAGTTTAACGTAAACGATATCTTTTATTCCGCGAATTATTCCGTTGCCGAGCGCGTTTTCGCTTCGACAAATCAAATCTTTCTTTTTGTAATTTTTTAATTCAAGTTCTTCTTTTTCGTAATCGACAACAAGCGGACGCATTTGCAGAAGCGCGAATTCGTGTTTGTCGTTCGGCGTTCGCCTTAAATTAACCGCGAATTCAATCTCCACGGGCGCGCCCATTCCCCACGCGCCGATTTCCAAAATTCCGTCGAGAATTTCAGCAATGGCGAATGTTTTGTATTTGAGCATCGGCGCAAGGGAAAAAATTCGCAAGCCGGGACGCGACGTGCCGTCGTAAATCGCATTGTTTTCGTATGAATAAGTTGACGCGACGTAATTCAGCGTGCCGTCTTTTTCCGCTTCGGAAATATCGAACGCGCGAACGCTATCGAGTTTTTCCGCTTCGAAAATGCTGTCCTTTATTTTCAAATCGACGGCGTAAAACACGCGTTGCATTCCGTCGAGAATGCTTTGAACGTCCGTTGCGAAAGAATTTTTATTCGGGTATTCGGGACAAAACGTAAACGCCTTTTCGCCGTCAACGATGATTTTTCCCAAACCGAAACCGACCGACGCAATTTTCTTACAATCGTTGTACGGAAAAACGGGATAAAAATTGTAAGACTTCGCAACGCCCGAAAAATCGGGATAAAATCTGTCGTTATGTTTTCTGCCGGCGACTTCTTGAATTACAATCGCCATCTTTTCTTCTTCGAGACGGTAAGCGGTCATGCTCATGTAATCGCGCGCGGCTTTCGTGAAAACGGAAGCGTAAATTCGCTTAATCATACTTACCAAGCGGACGAGCCGCACGTTAATATCGGGGTGAGCGTTCGGGAACATCAGAGTTTCGTAAACGCCCGCAAACGGTTGCCCTTGCGAATCTTCGAGCAGCGACGACGAGCGCACCGAAAGCGGCGAATTTATCACTTCGAGAAAAGCGTAAAGTTTGGAAATCGCCTCTTCGGGAAAATGCAACGCCGCGTTAAAACGATTATAAAGTTCGGCGTCGTCGTCGGATTTGAGCGCGAAATCGAGCAAATTATTTTGTTCGAGAAATTTATCGAAAATGTCCGTCGCAAGAATTACTGCCGAAGGAATGTAAATTTCCGTGTCTTCGAAAAAATTCCACACGTCGAAATTATTGAGCAAGCGGTTCATAAATCCGATGCCGCGCGCTTTTCCGCCGAGCGAACCGTCGCCGATGCGGGCGATTGTGGAATGATGCAAAAACGACTCTTTGTTGAAATCGAGAATAACGCCGCGTTGGCGTGAAATTCTGAAATTTTTTATTTCGCGAATAAGCGATTCGCGAAGTTCTTCGAGCGAGCCGAAATCGCTTACGCGTTGCGGACGCAAAAGTTCGGCAAGCCAAAATTCCGTGCGCGCTTTCAGCCACGTCGAAAAATGATTTCGCAAGGCGTGATATTTAATGCTTTCAATCGGCACGGTTTTCAGTTTCTCTTCAAGTTCAATCAGATTGCGCGCGCGGTCGAGTTCGTTGCCCTTTTCATCGCGAAAAACGAAATCGCCGAAACTAAATTGCGTGTGCATAAATTCGCGTAGTTCGTGCAAAAGCGAAGGCGACTTTTTCCAAATAAACGACGCGCCGAGTTCATAGGCTTTTTCCGCCACTTCTTTGTTCGAAGATTGCAAAAGAAAAGGAATGTCGGGATTATCTTTCTTAATTCTCTTGGCAAGTTTCAACCCGGCTTTGGCATCTTTCTTTCCTTTGCGGTAAAAATCGATATCCGAAATAACGCCGAGAATCGTGTCCTTGTACTTTTTATAATAGCCGATAGCGTCTTCGTAATTCGTCGAAAGCAATATTTTCGGGCGTGCGCGCATTCTCAAAAATTTATGAGTCAGATTAATCCCTTCTTCGAGCAACGATTGCGATTGCCGCAAAAGTTCCGCGTAAATCATCGGCAAATAAGAAGAGTAAAAGCGAATGTTGTCTTCCACCAAAATTATCGTTTGAACGCCGACGAGATTCGTATCGGGTTCGACGTTAAATTTATCTTCGAGATACTTAACGATGCCGATTATTACGCGGTAATCGCCGAGCCAATAAAAAACTCTGTCGTAATAAGAGATTCCAGGATGTCGCAAAAGTTCCGCCATTTCGATATTGTCGTAACCGAGCAAAACAAGCGGAACTTTAACTCCGGCGGCGCGGGCGCGCTTTCCGAACTTGGAAACGTGAATGTCGCTAATGTGCTGCGTGGCAATAATCAAATCCACTTGCGCGTCCTTCAACGCGTAATTTATCGCTTCCTTCCCCGAAGAAAATTGAATGAGTTCCGGCGAGTGACTCAAATTCAAGTGATGATATTCTTCGCGCAAAAGTTCGTACAAACGTCCGTCTTCCTCGAAAATGTAAGAATCGTACAAACTTGAAACGAGGAGAATGCGGCGTATTCTGAATTGCATCAAGTTGTGAAAATCTTGGAACTTGGCAAAGCGATTGGTGAAACCGCTTTTTCGCCCGATTAACTCTTTGATTTTATTCATTGAACCAGCCAAAGATTAATTGTCCGATTGTTAAAAATACGATATTTCAAAAAGATTTACAGATGAAAATTAAAAATAAAAAACCCGGCGCAGGGGTGAACGCCGGGCGTGGGAGATTGTTCTAAGGAGAGGATATGAGAAATGTTTTAAGGAATTAATTCGCCGAGATTAACGTCAATCGTGTATTCGTGTCCGTTAACTCTGATAACCGCTTGGTTGTTTCCCGTAAATTCGATTTCAACAACAATCACGTCGGATTCGAAACTTCCTTGCGAAACCGTAAATTGCATTCCGCCTACGCCGCTTTCGATTGTTCCGTCGAACGCGTTAATTACAACATCTTCGAAATACGATTGACCGTTTATGTACATAAGAATGTGCGGTTCGAGTTTGTATTCCATTTGCATTCTGAAATTCGAGAGCATATTTACGGTGAAATGAGTTGAAGGCATTTTAATTCCGCCTACGGTAAACGATACCGAATACGCTTCTCTTTCGGCTCTGAATTGAACATTGTCGTAAGAAGAGTGAACCGTGTAAGAAATCAAAGCCGTATCCGCTAAAGGCGAGTAATCTTCAACTATGCGATTACCTACTTTGTATTTAATGTCGTAAGTAATTTCCGTACTGTAAGTGTCGCCTTCATAAACGATAGTGGAATCGGTCGTAAGCCAACCGAGCAAATCGGAAAAATCGTCGGAATTTTCGGGCGAATAACCGCCTTGCATCGCAACTATGGCCAAATCGTGCATAATAGTTGCGTCGCCGACTTTTTCTTTCGATTTGGAAATATCGATTGCAACGGCTTCAGCAATTTGGTCGTCGGTAATAACCGATTGTTGCATCGGGTCGTTTTGCGGTTGAACAACGTTCGCTTCGTCTTTGCAAGCCTGCATAAATAATCCGCCGAATACGAATAATACAAGTACGAGTTTTTGAGTTAATGATTTCATTTTGAACCTCCTGGTTTTTGTTGATTGATTTGTGTTTTTGTTGTTTTTCGATTTTTCAATTTTCGTTTTTTCCATTTTCAAACTCCTTCGTTTTCGTTCGTTCGATTTTTCAAATTTCACGGTTCAAACATAAGGGAAGAACCTCCGCAATTCGTCCGAATCCGCATAGGCAAAAGTCCGAATACTCACGGAATTGCTTTTTCGGACATTTATTCGGGATAAGACGAATAAATCGAACGCGCTATTTTATTACGAAATAACGACTTAGGGAAACGCAAGAAGTTTCGGGGATTTTGTGACGAATGTCATTATCGCTTTGTGAAGGAAATCACAAGTGCAAAAGAAAAATCAGCGCACGGCGTGGCGGATTGCTTCGTCCTTGCCGACTTACGTCGGCGCGTCCTCGCAAAGACCGAAAAATTCGCGTCATTGCGAGCGCCCCCGCCATAGCGGGGGCGCGTGGCAATCTGTGGGTTTGTCAGCAAAAATTGAAATGTTCTGTCTTTGCGAGCGGAACAAAGTGAAGCGAAGCAAACTGTAAGTTCGTCAGCAAAAGATTATTCAGCGCACGGTGTGGCAGATTCCTTCGTCCCGCCAAAGGCGGGACTCGGAAAGACTGTGTTTGTTTTGGCGCAGCGCACGGCGCGGCAGATTCCTTCGTCGACCCGCTGTGGCGGGTTTCCTCGCAGACTGTGTTTGTTTT
>CAYZMW010000141.1:0-17274 GCA_964479645.1 uncultured Melioribacter sp.
GTCTTCGTAAGGTAGCGGATCGGCGGTTTTAATTCGTGGTGCCGAATAGGGAAGTCCGAGCACACCGTATTGTCCCGCCTTGAAGTCGGGCAATTCCCAACCGTCGGGAACGAAACGCATAATCGCCAAAGTCGGCGAAACCATTATTTTTTGCACGAGATGCGCGTTCAAATCGATTTTATTTGCCATTGTATTTTCCTTTCTTTTCAAATAATCAACCGAAATATAAACGAAAACTTTCGGATTGTGTTAGAAAACTTTTTTGTGAAAAGGTTTCGCGAACTAACCGACGGATTGCTTCGCTTCGCTCGTAATGACTGACGGTGCTTCCCCCGCCGAAGGCGGGACTCGCAGACGCGAGATTTTTTAATCCGCGGAAATCCTAGAAAATCAGTGTTATCCGTGTTCTATTTCAATAAAAAAGACGCGCTTTAGCGCGTCTCTCCAATCATTTTATTTTTCCTCTCTCAACTTCAACCTTAATATTTTAAAACCATTCGACAACATTTGCAACTTTTTACGCATTGCTTCGTCAAAAGTGGTGAAGTAAGAAAGAGGTTATCATGCAAAAAAGAATTTATCGCTCGAAAAACGATAGAATAATAGCGGGAATTTGCGGCGGACTTGCAAAATATTTCGACGTTGACCCCGCAATCGTTAGAATTATTTTTCTGCTTCTCTTTTTCTTTAAAGGCATCGGATTTCTCGCATATTTGATTATGTGGTTCGTAATTCCCACCGACCCGAACGAAACAAGAGTTTTTCACGCGCCGGGCGCACAAAACGAACCTTTTGAAAAAACAAATCAAGCGAAAGCCGATGAAGAGGAAATTCTTGATGCGGAAATTATCGAAGAAACGACAACTAACGGAAAATCATACGGGCATTACAAATCCGAGAAATCCAAAGACAATCGCTATTTGGTCGGCGTTATTTTGATAGTGATCGGCGGTTTGTTTTTGCTCGAGAAATTCTTTCCGGTGATATCTCTCGATTTTATCATTCCGGTAATCTTAATCGGAGTGGGCGCTTATCTTTTATTTTATTCCCAAAACGGAGGGACTAAAAATGAAACAAGGTAAACTTTTTTGGGGAACATTATTTATCGTTGCGGGAATTCTCGGATTGCTTTCGGCTCTCGGCGTTCATTTGAAAATTTCGGTAGGTTTGGATAAAGATTGGATAATCCCCTTACTACTGATTTTATTGGGCTTTACGTTTATTGCCAAACACGATAAAATAAAAATGGCGGTTATCATACTCGCTGGTTTAATTTCAGGTTTAGCGGTGTTCTCATATTTTTGGGACGATGACGAAGGAGATTCACTTTTTAGAACGAGAATAGAAATTAAAACGGACGACGAAGAAGAAGAACTTGATTTGACAACGCAAGCACCGAGTACAATTCCGTATTATAATCTCACAACGCTGAACGTAAAGTTGCTTGCCGCCGCAAGCGACCTGAACGTGCGCGGCGTCGGGACGAAAGATTTCACTGCGAAAATCAAGGGGAAACAATACGATATGAATTTCAATGAAACCGACGGCGTTGGCGTTTTGAAAATAAAGCATCAGAAAGGCGAATCGCATTCGCTTTCGTTGAAATCTCTTGACGTACAACTTAACGACGAACCGAATTATATTTTCAATGTTAAAAGCGGCGCAAGCGATTTAAACCTTGATTTCTCCGCGCTGAAAGTCAAAAAATTGAAAGCGGATATTGCGGCGACGGATGCCAACATTAAATTCGGCGATAAACAAACCGCGATGAACGCCGAATTGAAATTCGCCGCAAGTAGTCTAACGTTACGAATTCCCGACGACGTCGGGTGTTTGATTTCGGGAAATACGGCGCTTGTTGGACAATCGTTGAAAGGCTTTACTCAAACGGACGAGAATACTTATGTTACAGAAAATTTCGATACGGCGAAAAAGAAAATCAATATCAATTTAAGCGGCGCGCTTGCGGATTTCGAAGTGAAAATCTACAATAACGAAAAATAAATTCACCCGAACCGATACCCCCGAAAGAAAAAAACCGTGAAAGTCATTCTTTCACGGTTTTTTTATAATTATTATTCCGTCGTCTTTATCGGCGACATAAACGTAATCATCGGAATATGCGATACCGCGAGCGTCGGAAGTTTTAATTCTTCCCGTCTTGGTCAGTTTCCCGTTCGAATTGATTTCAAAAAAGTAAACACCGCCGTTTTCGCTTGAAACGTACAATTTCTCACCGTCGATTACCAAATCTTTTGCGTAACCTTCCGTATCGTAGCGCGATACGATTTTCATCGCGTTCAAATCGGAATAATCGATTGCGAAAACGCCCGCCGTTCCGCACGTCAAATATGCGATTTTATTTTGTTCGTCAATCGTTACATTTTCGGCATAGCCTTCCGTATCGAGCCAACCTATTTGCGGATATTCACCGAAGCCGCCCGCAAAGTCGGAAAGGTCGAAAACCGCCAAGCCCATTTCTCCGTTGGCGACAAAAGCGGTATCGCCGCCGGACGAAATACATAAATCCTGCGCGTAACCCGGCGTGCCGAAACCTCCGCGAATATCAGGCTCCAAAGGATACGACAAAGAAGCGAGTTTTACCCCTCTTTCGCTTATGGCGACAAAAAGATACGCGTTGGAAACAGCCAAGCCTTTTGCGGGCTTCATCGAAATGTTCGACGCAGTCACTTCCGCCTCCGCGGGACGCGCTACGTTCACGACGGTTATTCCGTAACTTCCCGCGGCAATGTAAATAATACTGTCGTACTTCGTTAATTTATACGAATAACCGCGAGCGTTTTCGGTAACAAGAGAAATAACTTGCGGATTTTCGGGATGAGAAATCGAAACGATTTCAAGTCCGCCTTCTCCTTGCGCAACGTACGCTAAAGTGTCGGAGATAAGAATATCGTTAGCGTCGCCGTATGTTGCGAACCGTGCGCTTATCTTGTATCCGCCGCTTTCGTCGAATTGTGCGGGCGCATTGGGCGAACCGCAGGAAACGGCTAAAATCAAAAAGGGAAAGATTATTGCGATTAATCGGAATTTATTCATTTTCACTCCGTTAAAATTTTATTTCATATTGATATTTAACGCCTATCTTAAATTGGTCGAAACTTTTCTCACGCGCAACGAAATCGTTCGTTTCGCTCCACGATGTTCCCGAATCGCGCTTGTTGTAATTCGCATAAAAAATCAAATCGCTTCTTTTCGTTATCGAAAATTTATAATTGAAAAACATTTGAAAATATTCGTCGTTTCTGCCGGAATGAACCGGGTCGTTCGCGGGCGAAAACGGCGAGAGATAATTTCGCGTTCCGTATATCGCAAGTGCGGTAACGGAATTGCCGAAGCCGTAAATTTTAGGCGGAACGAACGTAAATCCGAAATAAAATTTGTATTCGTCGTACGTCGGGTCAACGTTTTTTTTACCGCGCGCGTCGGAAAACGAATATTTCACACCGAAATTCACTTTCAACTTACGCGAAAAATCGTAGAACATTCGCGCGCCCACCAAATTCCGAGTTGCGTCGTATTCCGTAAAATATTTATTGTAATAATATTTTCCGTAATCGTAGTATAATTTTAATTCGATAACCTTCATCACACGCTGTTTAAGCACAAAAGAAAAATCGTCTTTTCGAAACGAATATTCTTTAAAGGCGTCTTCGCCGTAACCGTAGGCTTCCACCCATTCTTTGTCGCGATAATGTCGAATGTAATATTTCGGAATGAAAGAATATTCGAAGGAAAAAGTTGTGCGCGTGGGAAAAACATGGCGAAGCGCAAACGCATATTTCCCCCAATCTTTTATCGAATTCACGAAAAATTTATTGTATTTCGCGCCGAAAGAAATTTCGGAATACGAACCGCGGAAAAAACGCTTGCCGTATGCGATAGTCGCTTGCGGCGCGATAATCAAGTCGTCGAAAGTGTTTACGTGAAATCGTCCGCCGTTTTCGCCGCTTAAAAATTTGTCGATGTAATAATCGGAATAGCGCAAGATGTTATTGTCGTAAAAAGTAAAAACTTCAAAAGACGTTTTAATCGCGCGCGTTTTCTTCTTCTTTTTCCCTTTGGCGAAAAACTGCGGACTTGCCGCGACGCACAACAAAATCAATATGAAGAAAAACCGTAGCCGTCGCATCATTTGTTCAATCCCAAATCAATATCTTCGGTCGGAATAAAAAAACGAGCGTAAAGTTTGACGTTTTCGTCCGGCGTTTTTATTACGTACGTATGCAACCCTTCCGGAACGTTTACGACAATTTCGCGGGCTTTGCTTGGAATTGCGTTCGGAATTTTTTCAAATCGCGTCGAATAAGAACGCACGGAATAAAGTTGAAAAGAATTAATTAAATTTTCGCGTTCGAAAATTTGCAATCTATACGAAACTCTTTTTTTATTCGTATTCGTTATTTCCGTACGTGTCAAAATTCGTAATTGCGTGGGACCGATAACCGTCAAGCGAAGCGGACGTCCTTTACCGAAACCGAAATACTCCACAAGTTCTTCGTCGGCAATCAAATAAACATGTTCGACCGGTTCAAGCGGTTGCATAGCCGCCCATTTTTTCTTTTTTCTTGTTTTCTTAAACAAATGAAATTTTGCAAAGACAGGCGGCAAGGCATCGTTAAGTTTAAATCGTACAGTGTGAAATCCTTCGCCGAGTTCGATTGTAAGATTTCTGTTTTCCGCGGGAACGAAGTTCGGCATATCCACAAAATGCGCCTTTTTCGAAGCCGGTACCGACTTGAATTTTTTCTTTCCCGTTTTTTTCCCGTCGATAAAATACGAAATCGAATAAGTGGCGTTTTTTTCGTTTTTCGATAACATAGCGCGCGTGTAAACCTTTATTTTAGCGGGTCCGCGAACGTCAAGCGTAAGGAAATCCTTATTTTTCAGCGCGTAATAATTATATGTTCTACCGAGAATTTCGATGCGCGTTTTCTCTTCGGCGTTCACGGGTTTTATCGTTTTCTTCCCCGAGCCGCCGAATACCGACGTAGTCGCGAAAATCAGCAGAAGAATTATTCCTTTTCTCATTTTTTCTCTCCCGTATAAATATGGCTTGAACCGAGAGCGTTGCGTTTCTTTTCCGCAAAGTAAACAACGGCGATCAAGGCGGATAAAATCAACGTAAGAGCCAATGTCAAATCGAAATTGTATTTAATCTTTACGAATGTTTTTCCTTCGCCCGGCTCAGGAAGCGGTTCGGGACTAACGGGCAAGCCGTATTTTTTCGCCAATTCCATTACGCGTAAAACGTGAATTATCGGAACGTTACGCGAAGCCATTTCGATAATAACGCCGCGCATCGGGTAATTCTTCACACCGAGATGTTCGGAAAGCCCCGTCGGAATTATTTGTCCGTTAACCGCCGCACCGAGACTTGCAATACCGCCGCCGATATTAACATACGCCGCTATTTTTCCGCCCGTTTTCTTGTCGTAAATCTTAATCCTTTTCGAAATGCTTTTGGACAAAAAATCTTCGTTGATTAATTTTACGCCGTTGCGCTCAATCGCTTCAAGTATTAATTTTCTTCCTTTCGGACTTAATCCTCTTCCTCTGTCCAAGCCGCCGCCTATTGATGCCGCGACGGACTTGAATTGAAAAACGCCGTTTTCATAAAGCGCGCTTTCCATATCAAGCCAAGTAAATTCGGGAATGTTCGCGCCCCAGTTCGACGAACCGACGGACGTAATAATAACAGGTTTCAAATTCAAAACTTTCATTGCGGCGTAAAGCGAAATATTTAACGCGGGAAACGAACCCGTAACGGCAACCGCGATTTTATCTCCTTTTTTAACTCCGGCCTTTTTTAAAAGTTCGACGAAAACCGCCGCAAAATTGGGATTGGTGGAAGTCAATTTCGCGTCGATATTTCCTCTGTCCGTCGTAATCGGAGTTATGTCGTCACCTATAAGCGCCGTTTCGTTCGGGTCGTTTACGGGATCGATGAACACGCCTTTTTTCAAACGAAAATCTTTTATGAACTTCGCGGCTTGTTCGGAAATTTTCGCCGCCTTGATTTTTTCATCGTACCATTTCGTTTTTTCGCGAACCTTAAAATTTTCGACAAGAAAAATCGAAATTACGGAAACCGCCAGAAGCGCTCCGAGAACAATATTTGATTTTGCGGATATTTTCATTTCGTTTCATCCGTTAATTAAAAATTTTCAAATCAATAAAGAAGCAAATCGCCGCCGTTAAAAAGAATTACAAGCAAGCGAACAAGTACGGCGGTTACAACCAAAACGGAAACGGTTTTAAAGACGCCTTGTTTCGCAAACCAGTTGGCAATAAGTCCCGGAATCACCCAACCGATAGCGCTTAACTTTACCGCGGAATGAGTTAAATCGACGGCGAAAAAATTGCGGGAAGAAATTGCGAGCAAAGCGCCTATCAACAAACTCAAAACCATTTGCCTGCGTCCGTAAAGAAACATAAACTTCTGCAACACCTTTATGATTACAAAAGTCGCGAAAGCGATAATAAACGTACCGAGAAGTTTCTCAACCGACGTTAATTGCAAAGCGATGTAGCCCGGCACGACAATGCCTCCCGCCGCAAGTCCGAAAACTTCGTAAGAAAGCAAACTGAAAACAAGTCCGAGCGTTATGGAAAGTTCAATCATTTTTCGCTCCTTTTTTTGAAATATTCGATTGTTTCCGCTCCCATTCCGCCCATATTTCCGATAGCAAGCACGGTAGCGTCTTTTTTTATTCTCGAAAAAACCGCGTTGAAAACTTCCTTCGGTTCGACGCGTCCCAAAAGCGCAATTTTATTTTTATCGAAGGAATTACGAACCGCCACGGACATTACCGCTTCGTTCGAATCGCCGATTAACACGAGCCAATCGATTTCCTCGCTCAAATTTTTCCCTGTCATTTCGGCTAATTGTTTTGCGCGGTCGAGCCTATCGCCCCGCGTGTTCAGTAAAATTATTTTTTCCTCGTCGTCACTAATGCGCGGCTTAATCATTTCCCAAATCATCATCGACGATTCGGGGTCGTTCGCGGCAAAAGCGTTGTAAAGCGTAACTTTTTTCCCGTTGTCGTAAACTTTATGGAAGCGCAACACACCTTCGTCAGGCGCCGCTTTGTACATTCCTTTCAGTGCGACGTTTTTCGGAATATCGAACTCCTCGCAAATTTTAAGCGCAAGCGCAACATTTTCCTTGTGTTCGAGATATGAAAACCCTTTCATTTCTTCGTCCGAAACGATTTCCGTTTCCGCCGTTATCAAATCGGAGCCGTTTTTTTCGGCGTGTTTGCGTAGTAAGTCCGCCGATTTTTTATCTCCGACAAAAAGTTTTTTCCCGAACGGAATGGTATTTGCCAGCGCGGCGGCGACATCTTCAAGCGTGTAACCCATTACATCGACGTGGTCGAGCCGAACGTTTGTAATTACAGCGTGAGATGCGCGTATCATTTGATGTTCCGTAATCCGTTGATATTGCGGTTGTAAAGCCATACACTCTATTACAAGCGCTTCGGTTTTTCTTTCGCGAGCAAATTTAACAATCTTCAATTGCTCTATTATATTCGCGCCGCCTTTTCTGAAAATTTCAACTTCGTTTCCATCTTCCAAAATCAAGCGAGGATACGTGCCCGTCACTTTCGTAATCGTTTTTATTCCGCCTTCGCGCAAACCCGCGCCTATAAGTCTTGTGACACTTGACTTTCCGCGCGTTCCGTTTACGTGCACGCGTACGGGTATCGCCGTCAGGTTTCTCTGATGAGCAATAAATTCAAATATGCCGTACCCGACAAAGAGCAGAACCATTGATAATATTATGTAAAACGCATCCATTTTTATTTAAGCAATACCATTTTTTTTACGGAAACAAATTCACCGTAACGTAAACGATAAAAATAAACTCCGCTCGAAAGTCCCGAAGCGTCGAATTGTACGGAATAAAAGCCAGGCGTTTGTTTTCGATTTACAAGCGTGGTTATTTTTTGTCCGAGCGAATTAAACACTTGTAGCGACACCGTCCGACCTCCGCGAAATGATTCCGCTCCGTTAGTCGCGGGCAAAGAATACGAAATCGTCGTCGTCGGATTGAACGGATTCGGATAATTTTGAAGAAGCCTAAAACCTTTCGGTTCCGTAGTCTCGTCGTCTTCGTACGTTCCGACGGGTTCGGCGTTCAAAATCGTTTCTTCATAAACAATTGTTTCTTCGCTTGCCGCGGCGCTCTTTCGAATTTGCACCCAATAATAATCGTTCGGAAAATCGATTTCCACGTTTCCGCTTTTCCAGTCGCTCCATTCGATTACGCCGACATCGTCGAACCACGATTTCCCCGTCCCCGCATTCGGTGATTCGCTTCGCAAACGAATATTGAAATATTTTCCGTACTCGGGAATTTCAAAATCACCGAAACATTCCGTCCAATCGTTAGTGCCGCTAACTTCATCATTCAATTCATAAACGGCGAGAGGATAATCGGAATAGCGTGAATCATATATTAAAATTTGTACGCCCGCGTTTTTCGCGTTTTCCGTCTTTATAAACGCGTGCAACGTAAATTCCCGTTCGGGATTATAAATTTTAATCCGTTTTAACAAATACGTATTTAACGGCAGACGATTCGCAGGACGTTTTTGGCAAAGGGAACGCGCGCCTTCGTAATATTCGTCGTTATCGTAAAATTCGTCGGGATGATTAAACTCCCACGGTTGAGCGCATTCGTCTTCCATATTTCCGTACCACAATTTTTCGCGTCCCAATCTGAATTCGAAATTTCCGTTTCTTCCTACGGAAATAATTTTGGAAAGGCTTCCGTTCTTCCGTATTTTCAAGGGTTTCGAATAATAACTTCCGTTTTCTCCCGTAAAAGCAAGGGTTTCCTCTACGGATATTTTTTCAAATTGTAAACTCGTGGAATCAAGAACGATTTCAGCCTTTACGGAATCTTTATCAATCACAAGATAAGCGTTAAGTTCGCGCGACATATCGGCGAGAGCGTTAAGCCAATACAAACCGGTTTCGCCGCGCGCTCGACGCGGAATAAAATCCCGTATGTAAACGGGAGTAATTTCGTACTTGTAAAAACCGTTTTCATCGGCGAAGCCTTTCAATATCACGCTCCAAAAAGTTTCCGCATATCCCATATCGAAAACGAAATTTCCAAGCGAGTGCGCAATAAGTTTCCCCTTGTACACTTCGAAGCCTTGCGCAATGTGCGGATGATGACAAATTACGGCGTCGGCACCGGAATCAATTGCAAAGCGGCGAATTGCAATGTCGCTCTTGGCGGGTTTACAATAATTTTCGTCGTAAAATTCATCGCCGTCAAGTGCGTCGATTTTATGCGGAGCGGTGGAGTATTCTCTTCCGGAATGCATTTGGAAAATTATCAAATCCGAATTACGCGCACTTTCGATTTGCTCGGCAATATTAAACTCGGTCAATTCGGCGAAACCCGCTTTATTAAATCCCGCGTTCAAATAAGGTTGGTAATTGTTGTACTGTCCCGTTCTGTCGCTCGCTCCGAGAAGCGCAACGGCAAGCCCTTTCCTTGAAACAAAGGCGGGTTTCTTCGCGAAATACGAATTTATTCCCGCGCCGAAATTAACCACGCCGTTTGCATCAAGCGTTTCCACGGTTTCCGTTAATCCGTCGTCGAGATAATCGTAAATATGATTATTTGCAAGCGTAACCGCATCGATACCGGCGTAGTTCAATCCGTAAACATACTCGGGCTTCCCCTTGAAAAATATGGGTTTCGTCGGATGATGCGTAACGGCGTTTGTAAGCGCACATTCAAGATTTGCGACGGAAATATCGGCATCGTTCCCGAAATATTGAAGCGTCGGTTGAAACACCGCTTCAATTCCGTAATAATCGATTATCTCGCTCATTCCGCGGGCAAGCATTACGTCGCCCGCGAAATTTATCGTCAGCGGGAGAGAACTTTCGCCCTCGTCAACATTCACTTTACACGAAGCGAAACCGTAATTGTTTTGTTCGTCAAGGACTTGGAGTATCACCGTGTATTCGTGGTCGTCGGTTACAACGAAGGTATGCGTCGGGTCGGCTTCCTCGCTTATTGCGCCGTCGCCGAAGTCCCATAAATATTGCCATTCGTCGCTATCGGGGTCGTAAACCTCGCTGTAAAAATGCACGTTAACAAACTTTTCATTTCCGCTCGAATAAATTTTCCCGCTTGTATAATTCACGGAAACAACAGGGGCTTTCGATATTAGATTCGTTACGTCCGTTATATCGTCAAAATAAACGCTACCCTCGAATGTTTCGTCCATATCGTTCACAAAGACCAATTGTGTAACATTCGGCAAATCACCGAATTGCGAAAGCCAATCTTTCCCCACAGGCAGGAGAAAATCGTTCCAATGCAACGGCGGAAACGCCCCTTGATAAACGGTTTCCCAATTTTCGAATTCGACCTCTTCCGTTCCGAACAAAGAGTAAAAAAGCGTGTTCGTTCCGTCGCTTATTCCGAAACCTTGTATTTCCGCAACTTCCTCGGAATAAACCGAAATTCGCCAAACAGTAGCCGTATCGATTCGACGGGGAATAATATTTTCCGTTTTCCATGTATTGCCGAATAATTTCAGTGAGTAAGCGGAGTTTTCGTGCGTTATTGCGGCATTCAACTCCCATGCGGTCGGTTCGTAATCTTCCGTCCCGTAGGAGAAAAGTTCAATCCCGTTCTCGAATGCTTCAATCGTATCAACCGCAGTTTGAGCGGAAACGAGCGAGCAAACGAAAAAGAGAAGGAACGCAAAATAATATTTTGCGTCCCGTTTCATTATTTAAGCAAAATCATTTTTTTCGTTTGAACAAGATGTCCCGCCGAAAGTCTATACAAATATATTCCGCTCGGCAAATCGCTCGCGTCAAATCGAACGGAATAATTGCCCGACGTTTGTTCTTTATTAACAAGCGTCGTTACTTTTTGCCCGAGTATGTTATAAACGACAAGCGAAACAGCAACGGAATTTCGCGCGAGCCCGTTTCCCGAGACGTTAGGGATTGAGTACGAAATCGTTGTAGTCGGATTAAACGGATTCGGATAATTTTGGAACAATTCGAATTTATTCGGCGTGCGATTTTCCTCTTGAACGTCAACAAGCAGAACGGGTTCGTCGGTTGTAAATTTAATGGCGAAATTATCCTGAACTTCCGCGGAGGTCGCCTTACCGCTTCCGTTATACCAGTATTCTATTCCGTCCGTCTCAAAAGCGTTTTCTATACCGATAGTGGCGCTTCCCGTTTCTTCCGAATTTTTATATACGAAAAGGATTTCGCCGTCTCCCGTTCTGGTCGGGTAAGCCGTCGGGTCGAACAATATTATCTCGAACGTTTCGTGAGAATTCGTATCGCCGTAATGGTCCACATCTTTCCATTCGATAATAAATACATGGCGGTGTTGCTCGAAGTAATAATATATTTTCCCGTTCGTAAGTTGTTCGTTAATAAAATCGTCCCAAAAAACCGCGAGCAAATTTTTCAGTCCGTCAACGGTCGGAATAATTTGATTACTCCACTCGTTATCGGGAACTTCCTGTGCGCCGAGTGCCGCCCAACCATCCGTGGAAACGGTGATTGTGCTAAAAGTGTTCCCGCCGAAAACGAATTCGAACGGAAGATCGATTTCAGTCCAATAATCGCTTCCCGTGTAAATTATTTCGGTTCCTACGTCCGCTATTTCGTGCCAATAAAATTTCGGGGCTTCAGTGTAGTTGGAATCCGTAATATCGTACGCGTAATAACCGTACTCGTCGGGACCCGTCGGGTCGCTCGAAGTTGGGACGGCAATGTCCAAGACAAAATTGCGAATCGTGGAATAAGGATACATTCCGCCCGACGTATTAAGCACCAATTCCATTTGCGCCTTATAATTGCGCGGACAATCCGCGCTCACGCTTACAAGAAAAGCGTCTCTTACACTCACACTATATTCGTGCGGAGCGACAGTTCCGAAAACGCCGGTGGAATCTTCAACGGTTACGTATTGATCGCGCGAGCGCAATATTCCGCTTACGTTTTGCGCCAAATCTTTTCCGAGATTTACAATTTTCAAATAAACCGTATCGGTTTCGCCCGGGTCAAGTTTGAAATTCTCTATTAATCCCCCTTCGTCGTTGACGTAAAAATCGCTGTATCGCAATTTACAGCCGTCGATTTTCACTTCGTACTTATAACTCCAATTAGCATTGGAACTCGAAATGTTCAACGTGAGCGGAACGGTAACGCCGATTGGCGCATCCGATGAGGTTCTCAAAGAAAACGGACTTCCCGCAACCGTTTCGTTCGGTTCGATATTCCCGAAAGTAATCGGTGTCGTATTCTGCACGCTCAAATACGCTGAAGTATCGGGGACGGTTAATGTGGCTTCCACGTTAGTGGAAACTTGTCGTCCCCAATTTTTCAACGAAAAAGTGATTTCGAATTCTTCGTTCGGTTCAACCAATCCGTCGTTATTCCCGTTTCCATCGGAAAGTTGCGGTTCGCCGTCAATTCCCACCGCTTCGTTCGCCCGTTCGAT
Source organism: uncultured Melioribacter sp. (assembly GCA_964479645.1). GTDB lineage: Bacteria > Bacteroidota > Ignavibacteria > Ignavibacteriales > Melioribacteraceae > WGAL01. The sequence goes on from CAYZMW010000141.1 coordinate 12,530, forward strand.
TTCAAGCGAGTCTTCATACAAAACGACTTTCGACCCGCGAACCGTATAATAAATTGTTCCCGCCGACGGAAACGTTATATTTATCATCGCTTCGCCGTTTTCATCGACGTATTTTGTTAAATAATTTTCATCGTTATAAAGAACGATTTGTGCATCGGTAACGGGAAGTCCCGAAAAATCTTTCACCCCGAAAACCAATTGATTAAAACCGACGTTTACGCTTTGCGGTTTTTCGACGTTAACTTCTTTCGGCGTTCCTTTCCAAACGTGAATTGACGGATCGCCGAGCGTCGTGTAAATTCGGAAATGATATTCAACCCAATGCGTTGCACCGAAAACGTTATACATATAAAACTTACCGCGCAGAAGCGCTTCGGCGGGCATTTCGAGCCCCTCACGAAACATTCCTACGTAAATTCCCTTGTCAATTCTATTGTTGTACGTGGTATGCGTATTCGAAGTCGGACCCACGAAAGCGCATGCGCCGCGTTGATAATCGAACGCGCCGAGTTGTATCCACGTTTCACCGAAACAATTCCCCTCGTTAGAATTGAACATCGCCACGCCGCAGCCGATACTCGTTACAAACGGTAATTTCATTTCGTTATGAAGCGAAGCGACATCGCTTTGGGAGAAATTGTAGCACGACGCGTGCCAGCCGTCGTCCCAACCCTCGCCGCGATAGTTCAGGAAACTTATACCCGCGTTAATCTTAGCCTTTACGTCATTCAAATTATAAGGACATCCCGTTTTACTCATCAAAGTATCGACAACCGTAAAATTGCCGTCCTCACGCAGTACCCGCGCGGTAAATCGCTTAGTTTTAATTTGCGAAGAATACGCGTCGTTGGAACAAACAGCGGCTCGTGTAAACCACTCGGGGTCGTCGCCGGCATGTAGTTGTTCGTACTTAATAAATTTATCTATCATAACGCGCATACGGTAATCGCCTTGATTCGTAAAACGTCCGATAAGCATTTCGGGGATAAAATCGTCGCCTTCAAGTTCAACGAAAAAATCTTCGTTGACAAAAGTCCAATCGTACGTAACATACTTAACGGGAGTTACGCCGTCATCTCCTATTAGCAAAACATGTGTCGGCGGAGTTTCCCAGTTTTCGTACGCATCCAAAATGTGATTTTTTATTATATTCGGATCGGACGAATTCGCGCCGATATCACTGAACTTCGTAACGTGAACGTCAACTCCGGTTTTTCGTTTCCATTCGGCATAACGTTGAAAACTGTCGTAAAATTCATCGGGCATAATACAAAGCATCAAATCTTTTCCACCTTTTGTCGTTAAACCCGAATTCGCCACGGCGGCATCGTAATTAAAAATTACGGAGCGATATATTCGGTCGAAAGTCGGCGAAATTTTCCCGTTGCGAACAATTCTTTTTTCATTAACCGATTTCGCATAATCGTAAGTGATTTTCAGCCGAATATGCGTTACCGCTTTTAGTTCTTTTGTTACCGGATTATATCTCAACGGATAAACGGAAATGCGCGCAATTCTGAAATCTCTGAAAATCATCGGTTTACCCGCTTCGGCAAGTTTAGAAGGATAAAATTCGTCTTTACCGTATATTGATTTAGACGTTACATAATCGGGTTCTTTTTCCCCTTCCAACCAACTTTTTCGAACGGGTGGCAAATTGTAATTTTTTAGGATAATTTCGTCGGACGTTTCAAGAATTTCGATTTCGGGATTTCCCGTATTGGCAAGCGCAAGAATTTTCGAAACGTACGGAATATCGGGCACTCCCGCTTTATCGAATCTTGAAGCATTCGAAAAATCGATGGCGTCAAATGTGAAATTATCCGCATTAATTTTACCTTTGGAAAAAGCGGGAAATTCCACATCAATAATAATTGCATCCGTTTTTTCGGATACAAGTTTTACTTTCGGAGATTTGTCATTCGTGTTTTTTTCAAGTTTGATCCATTCGCGAGAAAAACACGGATTGACAAAATACAATACGATTACAGTTGCATATAAGGCGATTCTTTTCATAACAATCTCCACGCTGTTTTATTTGCCTTTGATGCCACCCCTTTTTAACGCAAGACAAAAAAAGATTACGAGAAACAGGGAAGGGAAAAATTCCCTTCCCCGAGGAATAAGATTTTTATTTAAGCAATATCATTTTCTTAGAAGCGGTAAACGTAGATGTTCCGTCGGTTGCATCGGCTTTCAATCGATAAATATAAACGCCTGATGCAAAATCGGTTGCGTTCCATTGAACGGTGTGATAACCGGCAGTTTGTACACTATTGACGAGTTCCGCCACTTTTTGTCCGAGAACATTGTAAACGGACAAATTAACCCGAGCGTTTTTAGGAATAGCAAATTTAATCGTACTTGTCGGGTTGAACGGGTTCGGGTAATTTTGCGAAAGTTCAAACGCTGTCGGAATTATTTCTCCGTTCTCGTTTTCCACGTCCACAGGAGGAAACATATCAAGATAATCGAGCGCGTTTTCAAGAAGTCCGCTCTTTAAGTCTCCATCAACAATATTCGCAAAATTAAAGGAGAAATAAACGACTTTATTATCGTATGCGATAACGGAGGACAAATTGTCATAGTCGCTCCAAACCGCAATAACTTCGTTCGAATCAGCAGGTTCCATGGAATCCTCGTCGCCCCATTCACTGTACGAATGTTGAATAACGTTCGGTAGCGAGTTCGGAATTCTCCAAATCGGGTGACGTTGTTGTTTAACAACAATATTTCCACTATTGTCGTGTCCCCAACCCGTAACATGCAATACTTCGCTTGCAAGCGGTTCGTCTCTGTTCGAATAACCGAGTTCTCCGCCTTCGATAAGCAAAACACCGCCGTTATTGACATAATTTATTATTTCATTTTGCAATCCGGTGGGCATTACACCGCTTGCCGCGCCTTGTGCAAAAATAAGTCCCGAATAATTTACCCAAGTCGAAGGGTCGCTTGTTTGTGCATCTTCTTTCGTTACGGTCAAACCCCACGCCATGAGCGTATCGTAAATTTCATTGGAAGAAAGTTTAATTCCGCTTAAATCTTTAATGGGAATCGTGCATTCCTTATCGGCGTAGTAACCTTTCGTATCGTTTGCAAGAATTAAGATACCCGACGGAAGTTCAAGCGTGAAATCCCATTCCGTATCTTCGGTTACCGAAATAAGCGTATCAAGTTGTTTATAACCGCTCGATTTTACTTTCACAATAAAATCGAAATTAACAAGCGAATCCGCGAAAAATCCTCCGTTATCAGCCGTTGCATTTAAAGTCTTATAAAGTTCTTCGGTATCAAATCGGTAAATTTTAATTGTTGCGTCCAAAGGTTCGCCGTCAACATTTTTAACGTAACCTGTAATGTAACTGCTCGGAGCCGAAGAAAGAGTAATATCCACATCGTTATGAGGATAAGAAACAAAATAGAGCAATTCATTGGTTTCATAACCGAACGCCAAAGTTTCGATTGTAATTTCGCCGAGAGGAATTTCCGCTCCGACATCATAAAAGCCCGAATAATTGGTTGTTACACTGAATATTTCTTCGTTATCCCCATCGTAACCGCGAACAACCGCGCCGGAAATCGGATTTCCCGAAGCGTCATAAACATGTCCGCTTATCGTTCCTTTCGCTTTAATCACGGGGAAACTTTCGGTGTAAAAATTGTATCCGTCTTGCACGACGTACGCCGTAACGGTTCCCGTTGCTTCCGGAGTGTACGTAAGCGAATTCGTGTTTTCCGTAACAAAAGAATTTCCTTCCGCCACGTAAACCGTTGCGCTCGAAGGCGTTCCTTCAACGGTTGCGGGTAAACCGACCGTTAAAGTATCCGTCAAACCGTAAGTTGTCGAAACGGACAAATCAGCGGAAGTGAAATCGCTTGCACCCGTTACCTCAAGCGTATCCTTAAATAACAAGTAAGAATCGGCAGGACGTTTACCGTAAACAACCACATAAGGGCCGAACGGAGCGTTAACCGAGAGAGTCGCTTCGCCGTTTGTGTTCGTTGTAACCGTATCAACCGTATAGCCAGGAGAAGAAATCCAAACACGAACGTCTTCCATCGGTGCGTTTGACGTATCGCTGACCGCAACGATAACGTTCGTTTGCGTGGAAACCGCAACGCTTGAAGGCGTCAAAGTGACGTTAGCGGGAACGATTGCAGGCAGAGTGACAATATAAGGAATTTTGTTTTGAGCGGTAATCGTCAAAACATAATCGCCCGCCACGGTAAGAGGAGCACCGAAATCAACCACGGCATTACCCTCATCGTCGGTCATCGCACTTGCAACGAGTTCGCCGTCTTTTGTAATCCCGATTAATGCCTTCGGAGCGTCGGTTGTAATTTCGAATGTTGACGAACCGAGTAATAAAACGGGCATATGGCTTACGTTCATTTCACTCGGGGCGCCCCAATAAATCATGAGAGAAGGATCACCGAAAAGTTGGTAAACTTCCCAATAATATGTGGAACGGCTTGAGCCCGATGTAAGAACAGCGAAGTTTCCTACATAAAGTAACGCTTCTTGTGTAACCAAGTCGTTTGTAATAAATCCGGCATCATAAGCTCCCATTGTCGTTTCTTCAAACGTCGGTGTTACACCGTCGCCGACATGGTCGAAATAACCTGTTGACCAAAAAACATCTTCATCCCAATATGTGGAGTTCGTACCGCCTATATAACCGATACCGCCGCCGTTCGCTTTACGCAACCAAGCCTCTCCGAAGCATTCGCCCACTTCCATACTT
>CAYZMW010000142.1:0-13475 GCA_964479645.1 uncultured Melioribacter sp.
GAAAACCTATAATATCCGCGTGATTCGCGTTTTATCGGTTTTTAGATTTCAACTCCTATTCATAACATTTTCATCCAACCAATCTTCATTATAAAACCAGTCCTCGTTCTGTTGCTTATTCGTTTTAGTTAAAACGTGAAATATTCGGCGAGTGTGTGGAGGTTAGAATACAGGTGCGATATATTCGAAAAACAATCCCCTTTCCGCGGTGTCAACATCGACTTTTCTATTGTTAAGCAGATTTCTCAAATCAACGCCGAAAGTAAAACCTTTTCCGAGAGAAACATGCACGCCTGCGTTCAAGTAGCCTTTGCCGTCGCCGAGCGAATAAGTTCCGTTATCGTTAATCGCGAAATCATATTCCACAACAAGCGAAACCATTTTCCCGACGGTTTTTTCCACCCCTATTTTGATATTGACGTTTTTATCTTCATCGTTACCTTCAAGCGAATAATTTACTTCGCCGTGCAAACTAAGATAACCGAGAAAAGCGAAATTTTTGGATGCCGCAAGAAAGAAACCGTCCGATTTGTAATCGTAGCGGTGCAGGTCGTCATAATATTTTCCGGTTCCTTGAGAATTGAACCCGATGGTAAAGGCGGGAAGGGAATTATCTTCATCGATTACGCGGAATTTTATATTTACCCCGGGGTATTTAAAGCCGATAACATCGCCCGCGCCGATTAAATTTTCCGCGCCGTACGATATTCCGAAACTTAAGTTTTCGAACACTCCCACTTCCATATTGAAAGCCGCTATTCCGTACGGTAGAAGGTTCGAGGAAACGGCTACATAGCCTCGTTCAAGTACACCCGCGGTTTCCATATCGATTAATTTTCGATACTCGAACTTTGCGGAACTTCCCGCAGTGCCTTGTGCGAAACTTAAAGAAGAGAAAAAGAAAAACAGAACGAATATTACCGCGCTTTTCATATAACCACCGAAAATTTTTTTATGTCGTAAAATAAAAAAAATGGTTGTTAAAATCTTTTCGAATTCACGTTTCAAATCTAAAATAAGATTGAGTGAAAAATCAACAATTCTCCCGTGAAGTACGCCGCAAGTGAAATTAAATCGGTGAAACGATATTTGCGCACGAATTTTCCGTAAGCGAGAACCGCATCGGAATAGTAAAACAAAATTGTTCCGAGAACAAGCGCGGGACGCGAGTTTGCGTACCAAAAACTCAATGCAAGCATCAAAGAAATAACCGTAAGATAGATTATTACGGGAATTTTCATTTTGCCCAAGCGATTTTTCAAAAATAAAAAATAGTACGTTACGGAAAGAGCCGCAACTACAAGCGTCGGGACGAATGTAAACCGAGCGTTGTCATTTAAAAATTCCGCAATCAAAAAAAGGTGCGCAAGAAGGAAAGCCGCTATTCCCGCCTTAAACGACGCGTTATCTTGACGAATTAAGAAAATATCGCCCGAAAGCGAAAAAAAGAGAAATGCGATAAAGTAAAAGGAAGAATTAAAATAAAAGAGTGCGGAAATTAATAGCAAAAATAAAGGCAGAGGTTTTGCGAATTTGTACAGGGAAAATTTGAAATATTTCGTCCATATCGCAAAACCCGCCGCCGCTATAAAAACAAAGTCGAACAAGTTTAATTTTGGGAATTTTCCTGAAACAGATGAACGTCCGTTTGCGGGAACGGAATGGAAATACCTTCTTCGTCGAAACGTTTTTTGATAATTTCCGTAATTTCGAAATAAACGTCCCAATAGTCGGGAGTATTAACCCACGGGCGAACCGCAAAGTTCACGCTACTATCGGCGAGTTCCGAAACCACAATCATCGGTTCGGGTTCTTTAAGCACTTTCGGGTGCGAGCCCAGAACGTCCGCTATAATTTTTTTCGCTTTGTCTATATCGTCCGTGTAACTTATTCCGAAAACCATATCGACGCGACGAACGTCTCTTTCTGAATAATTTGTAATCACATCGCCGAAAAGTTTGGAATTCGGCACGTAAATCACTTTGTTATCGGGCGTCAAAAGTCGTGTTACGAAAACCCCGATTTCCTCCACCGTTCCTTTTACTCCCGCGGCTTCGATGTATTCGCTAACCTTAAAAGGATGGAAAATGATAAGCATTACTCCCGCGGCGAAGTTCGAGAGCGAACCTTGCAAAGCCAAGCCTACGGCGAAGGAAGCCGCACCCAAGATTGCGACAATCGACGTGGTTTCAATTCCCACTTGCGAAATCGTCGCGAGCACCACGAAAGCGACAAGCGCAATGTACGTTACGGAAGAAATAAACCGAACGAGGGTTTCGTCGATTTTGTTTTTACGCATGGCTTTCGTTACGCCGTTCTTGATTTTTTTCGAAAGCCACAAGCCGACTATCAGAATTACAACCGCGCCGATTATTTTCAAGCCGTATTCGACAATTATCGGTTGCAATTCGTTCCAATATTGATTTACATGTTCGAGACCTTTATCCATAGATACTCCTCTTTGTATTTTTGTTAAATGATTTTATCGGGAATTAAACAAGTAATTTTACGCCCATAAATATAAAATAAATCGCAAGTCCGACAAGAAAAATACTCATGATTTTAATGAACCCATTTAGCAAATCGATATTTATTTTCCCCCTGTGTTTATTAATCAATGAAGAGAAAAGATAAAACCAAACGAAACCGCCGATACTTACCGCAAAAGCGTAAAAGAAACTCAGCGTAACCGCATGTTCGGGTTTAGGATTGTTTTTATGAATTTTGTCGGTATTTGCGCGTTGTTCTATTAATTTTTGCTCTTCGAGCGATTGAAGGTTAGTATCCGTGTATTGCGAAATTTCCGCGATATTTTCTTGAATGAGAACGTCAAGTCCGCCCGTATCAAGCCCTACCGACGAAGCGAAAGAAAGAATTATGAAAGAAGTCGTCAGCCAACCGAAAAAAAGCGTCGGATTTGTGGCGTTAATAACAGCGCCCGTTCTGAAACCTCCGCGTTGTTTCGCCTCTTCAACTTCTTCGTTCTTACCCGAATTTATTTTTTTTATTTTGAATTCGGTTTTATAAATTTTGTACGCGGCAAAAAGTATCAACGCCCCTCCCGCCATAAACAAATATGGAATAAAGGGCTTGTAAAATTTCATCAGAAAAGTAACGCCGAACATCGCGACGAAAACATAAAAAAATTCGACGAACGACGCACCCGCCGCAACGCGCCTGGCAAAACGCAATTTATTTTCAAGCGATTTGGTAACGACAAGCGCGGCAATGGGTCCCGCCACCGGAATTGACATCAGAAAGCCCGCCAGAAACCCTATTAACGATAATGTAAAAATACTTTCGAACATTAATTTTTACTCCCGTTTAAAAACGAGAGGAGACTTGCAAGGCAAGCCTCCTAAAATAATTCCAAACGAAACTTAATCGGCAATTTTAACAAGAATGTCTTTCAACAATTCGTAAAATTTGCTTACCGCGGGAATATTTACGCGCTCCGTCGGAGAATGTGCGCCTTCTATTGTAGGGCCGAAGGAAATCATATCCGTTCCGGGATATTTAGCGCTGAGCAAACCGCATTCCAAACCGGCGTGAATCGCTTTTATTTCCGGGACGGCGTTAAATTTCGTTTCGTAAACCGATTTTGCGATTTTCAGAATTTCCGAGTTCATATTCGGTTGCCAGCCCGGATAACCGTCGCCCGAAGTCGCTTTGGCGCCTGCAAGCGATAAAATAGCGCTTACGGTCGCCGCGATATTCTCCTTTGCAAAATCGATCGAACTGCGCTGACTTGTGCCTACGATTAACGTTCCGCCGTTTTCCTTTACGGTGGCAAGATTGGTGGAAGTTTCGACCAAGCCTTCGAGAGAAGCGCTCATCGAGATTACGCCGTGCGGAATCGCCATCAGGGTTTTGATTACGGTATCTTTAAATTCATCGGAGTAATGCTTCTCATTTACGGTCTCTTCCGCAGTGAAGTTCACGATGATATTTTCTTCTTTTCCTTCGTATTCGCTTTTGGCGTTTTTCTCAAAATTTTCAATAATCGATTTTACTTTTTCGACTTCTTCGTTTTTTACGAGAAGAGTTGCGGCGGCTTCTCTTGGAATTGCGTTGCGCAACGAGCCGCCTTCAATCGAAACGAGTTTAAAATCGACATCGAGTCTGTTCAATAAATAAGCGAGAAGTTTAATTGCGTTCGCTCTTCCGCGATGAATATCCAAGCCCGAATGTCCGCCTTTGAGTCCCGTAATTTCCACTTTATATTGAACGTAATTTTCGTCATTCGTATTGTCGTAGGAAATATCGAAAACGCCGAGCGTATCCACTCCGCCCGAACAACCGACGTAAAACGCGCCGTCTTCTTCGGAATCGAGGTTAAGCAGAGTTTTGCCGGTGATAAAGCCCGGTTTTAAGCCGTTCGCTCCCGTCATTCCCGTTTCTTCGTCAACGGTGAGCAAAAGTTCGAGCGGACCGTGTTTCGCATCGGGGTCGGTTGCAATAGCCATTGCCGCCGCCACGCCGATACCGTTATCCGCGCCGAGCGTCGTGCCGTCGGCTGTAATCCATTCGCCGTCGCGTTTGATTGTAAGCGGGTCGTTTTCGAAATCGTGTTCTTTGTCGTTATTTTTTTCGCAAACCATATCGACATGTCCCTGTAAAACCACCGTGGGCGCGTTTTCAAATCCAGGTGTGGCGGGAACGCGAATTACGATATTGCCCGTTTCGTCTTCTTGAAAATCGAAGTTATGTTTCCGCGCGAAATCTTTCGCCCATTCTCTGATTTTCTCCTCTTTTTTCGAAGGACGCGGAATTTGCGTCATTTCGTAAAAATATTCCCATAGTAATTTGGGTTCAAGTCCTTGAATTGCTTCTTTTCCCATTTTTCCTCCGAACTTAATTGTGGCGAATATTTAAAATATCGCCGTCTTTTACAATGTAATCTTTTCCTTCAAGTCGCCAAACGCCCGCTTCTTTGCATTTGGCAAAAGAGCCGTACTTAATGAAGTCGTCATAGTGCACAACTTCGGCTCTGATAAACTTGTTATAAAAATCCGTGTGAATAACGCCAGCCGCTTGTTGCGCCGTGTAATTCTTTTTTATCGTCCATGCTCTGCATTCGTCTTCGCCTACGGTAAAGAACGATTGCAAACCGAGCAGTTCGTAAGAAGTTCTCAGAATTTTATCGAGCGCCGATTCCTTAATTCCGTATTCCTCCATAAACATTTCGCGGTCTTCGTCGTCGAGTTGCGACATTTCGTATTCGATTTCCGCGGAAAAAGGAATTACGGTTATTTCGTGTTCGGAAAATTTCTCCGAGGCTTCCTTTACAAGTTCGTCGGCATTTGTCAAAGAAGTTTCATCGAAATTAATCGCCACGGCAAGAGGTTTGAGCGTTAGCAACTGATAGCCCGAAAGCATTTTCAATTCGGATTCGCTCAAATCCAATGTACGTAAGGGTTTTTCTTCCTCGGCGTGCGCGTAACACTTTTCTATTAAAGGTAATTCTCTTTTAAGATTTTCATCTTTCGATTTCATTACATCTTTGCGTAAGCGATTAATGCGATTTTCGAGGAAAGCCAAATCGGCAAAAAGAAATTCCGAAAGCAAAAATTCAACATCGGCAATCGGATCGATTTTACCTGTCGGGTGTGGAACGGCGTCGTTCGAAAATTGGCGAACGATTAGAAACAAGGCGTCGTTGTTTTTAACATTTTGCAAAAAATTGTTAGTGAGCCTAACCTTCCCGTCGTCGCCCGTTTGCAAGCCGGGAAAGTCGAATACTTCAATCGTTGCGTTAACTTTTTTCTTGGGATTGAAAATCTCAGTTAATTTATCCAATCGTTCGTCGGGCACTTTAACCACTTCCACAACCGCATTGTCGCGAGGCTTGCCTTCAAAAGTTTCTTCAATTCCCGCAAGCGTGTTAAAAAGTTTGGTTTTTCCGCTTCCTTGTAAACCGATTAAACCGATTTGCATAAGATGATTTATCCTAAATTTTTGCATTAAACAAGCAAATATAAGAAGAATACGAAAAACGAACGGAATAAAAGTTCGCACCCGAATCCGGAATCATGACGGTTTCAGGGGTAAACGTTCCGCTTTCTGTGAAGCGATGATTTTTGGAGAAGAAAATTAAAATAAATATAGTGTGTGCAAAAGCGCGCTTTATGTTTAATTTATCGAACACTGTTCACTTGACGTCGAACGCTATTTTGAATTCCGCCTTTCAAATTTTAATAATTGACCGTTTTTTAATTCGGCTTCAACGTTAATAATCATTCGGAATTCCGAATTGATTTTCCGTTCCGAAGATTCAATATCAACAAAAGCGTTTTACGATTTAAAAATGCGGTTTGGCAAATTAACTCTTCTCTATTATATTATTATTCAACATAAATTCTTCAATAAACATCTTGGGTGAAAAATGGAAAACGAAAAGAAAATTTCAAAGTATTCAACCGAAACAAAATTACTTTACGGAAAAGACGTTTCGAACAAATGGGATTATTCGCATCACGTGACCGCGCCGATTTCTTCTTCCACGACATTTCGCCTCGATTCCGTCGAACGCGGCGCGCTCGGTTTCGTTAATTTTGTCGAAGCGGCGGAACACGAAGACGAACCTCCGATTTACATTTACGACAGACTCGGCGAACCCAACAAAGACATGCTCGAAGAAAATCTCGCTATTGTCGAACGCGGAGAAACTGCGGTCGCTTTTGCAAGCGGAATGTCGGCAATCTCGGGAGTACTCGGCGTTTTAACAAAAACGGGCGACGAAATCATCGCACATCAAACGCTTTACGGTTGTACGATTTCCCTATTCAAAAATTGGTATCCTCGCTACAATATTAACGTAAAACAAATCGATTTGACCGACATTGAAAATCTCGTAAGCGCAATTACCGACAACACGCGCGTTATTTATTTCGAAACACCGGCAAATCCGAATCTTGACATTATCGATATCGGCGCAATCCGCAAAACGGTGGACGAAATAAACGCAAACCGCGAAAAAGATAAACACATTCAAATCGTTGTGGATAATACTTTCTCCACACCGTACTGCCAGCGTCCGATTGAACTCGGCGCGGATTTTACGGTGCATTCGCTCACAAAAGGAATCGGCGGTTTCGGAACGGATATCGGCGGCGTGGTTATCGGAAGAAAAGAATTTCGCAACAGTTTGCTTTTGTACAGAAAAGATTTCGGCGGTGTTTTAAGTCCGCGCAACGCTTGGTCGATTTTAACTTACGGATTGCCAACCGTTGCGATCAGGCAAAAGAGAGCGATTGAAACGGCAATGAAAATCGCGGAGTTCCTCGAAAATCATCCGAAAATAGAATTCGTGAACTATCCAGGTTTACCTTCTTACAAATATTATGAATTGGCGCGGAAACAGATGAGAAATTTCGAAGGCGAATTTGCGCCCGGACATCTGATTTATTTCGTACTTAAAGGTGAGAACGACGAACTCTCAAAAGAAATCGGACGTAAATTTATGAATTATATTGCCGATAATGCATATACGATGACGCTTGCGGTAAGTTTGGGACATACGCGCACGCTCATTGAACATCCCGCTTCGATGACGCATTCGGTAGTGCCGACGGACGAATTACGAAAATACGGTTTGCACGCGGGCGGCGTCAGAATTGCCGTGGGCTTGGAAAAAGCGGAAGATATAATAAAAGATTTGGAGGACTCGCTTGAAGTTTTATAAAGCAATATTAATTGCGCTTGTCGTTGCGACGGGCGGAACATACGCACAAAACGTTTCGTTAAACGACACGGTGCATCTTGTTTACGGCGCGTTGACATACAACGGACAAACGATTTTCGTTACGGATAACGGATTGCAAGTGACGCAAGGCGATACGCATTCGTCGCAATCGACAAACGAACAATTTTCGCAATATTATAAAATGATTTACGGTAAGGACGCGGAAAATCCGAACTATGTAATCGACGGCGAAAATATGGGCTTCGTGCCGTTCGTTAATATTAACGAACTTTACGGGAACGGAACACGATTAATCGACGGTGTTTCCGTTTCCGATTTTGCAAAAGCCGTGTCGGATAAAAACTTTCCTAAACGAAAAGAAGTGTTGAATAAAATAGAAAATTACGCGAAGAACTTAACGAAAAAGAAATAATATCTTATTCGATTTTCACTTTCGATTTAGTCGTGGAAGGGAAATAATTTTCCGAATTTTCAGCGCCCGACGGTACCGCGGAACTTGTAATGCGCGCACCGTCGGGTTCGTTTCTTATTCCTAAATCAATTTTTCGAGTTTATCATACAATTCGTCAAGAGCAATTGACATTCTTTCGCCTGTCTTGCGCAATTTGATTTCCACCTTATTTTCCTTTAATCCCCGCTCCCCGATAATAACCTGAACGGGAACGCCAATCAAATCGGCATCGTTGAACTTAACGCCCGCTTGTACGGTCGTTCTGTCGTCGAACAAAACGTCGTAACCTTTTTCTTTAAGTTCTTCATAAATCTTTTCGGAAATTTCGGCGACGGTTTCTTTTTTCATATTCAAGCCCAACAAATGAATGTCGAACGGTTTAAGATGTTCGTCCCAAACAATTCCCTTCTCGTCGTAATTTTGTTCGATAAAGCAAGCCAGAACACGCTCGACACCTATTCCGTAACTTCCCATCACAATCGGTTTTTCTTTTCCGTTTTCATCGAGAAACGTCGCGCCGAGAGCTTCGCTGTATTTCGTCCCGAGTTTGAAAATATGCCCGAGTTCGATTGCTTTGAACACGTCGAGTTCCGCGCCGCAACGCGTACACGCTTCGCCTTTCTGCACCGTGCGCAAATCGGCATACTCGATATTCTCAACGTCGCGCTTCAAATCTATTCCGCCGATGTGATAATCGTTTTTATTCGCACCGCTGTAAAGATTATTACCGTCTTTCAAGCGATTGTCCGCTATTATTCTGCCGTTAAATCCAATGGGCCCGATAGAACCCGCATCCGCTCCGGTAAGTTCTTTAAGTTCGTCGGGATGAGCGGGCCGAACAGTTCCGCCGAGATAATTTTCAAGTTTTGTTTCGTTAACTTCGTCGTTACCCGACATCAAAATCATCACGGGTTCGTCGTTAAAAATATAAACGCGCGATTTAGCGGTTTCACGTTCGTTTATCCCGAGAAAATCGCACAATTCATCAATGCTTTTTACGTTCGGCGTGTGAATTTCGTAAACTTCCTTGCTCTCGCTTTGTCGTTTAATCGGTTCGACCGTCGATGTAGCCACTTCGATATTCGCCGCGTAACCGCATTTTTCGCAATAAGCGACAGTATCTTCTCCCGCGTCGGATTTAACCATAAATTCTTCCGACTTACTTCCGCCCATTGCGCCGCTTGATGCGCCTACGACAAAATATTTTATTCCGCAACGGTCGAAAATTTTACGGTACGCTTTATCGTGCAATTCGTATGATTTATCGAGATTTTCAAATGAAGTGTCGAAGGAATAAGCGTCCTTCATTAAAAATTGTCTTCCGCGAATAACCCCGCTTCTCGGACGCGCTTCGTTGCGAAATTTCGTTTGTATTTGATACCAAATTTGCGGCATCTCTTTGTACGATTTTATTCCGCCTTTTGCGTGATAAGTCATAATTTCTTCGTGCGTAGGCGCTAAAACGTAATCCCGATTTTTAACGTGAAACATCGTATCGCCGAAAGCCTCCACGCGGTCGGTTTGCTCCCAAATTTCACGCGGATTAAGAGCGGGCAAGTGAAATTCCTGTCCGCCGATAGCGTCCATTTCTTCGCGTATTACCGTCGTTATTTTTTTTATCATTTTATAGCCGAGCGGAAGAAAAGAATAAATCCCCGCGGAAAGCATTCTTGTCATTCCGGCTCTCAACATTAAAATGTGGCTCGGAATTACCGCGTCGGCGGGAACTTCCTTCAATGTGGGAATAAACGACTTGCTAAACTTCATTTTTACACCTTTTTATTTGATAAAGCACAAAAATAACGATTTTAATTTTTTCGAGTAACTTTTTTAACATTAATTTTTTATGAGTGTTAATTTTGAAATTTTTCTTCCGATTATAAAACAGAATATTTTTGCCATTTATAGAATTTTGGAAAAGAAAAACAGGAGAGGTGCTTCAATGAAACACAGACTGAGATATCAGATTGCGGCGGTGTTTTTAACGTTGGGAACAATCTTTGTGGTATTGCAGGTTTATACTTATTTTACAATTGAAAACAACTCCAAAGACGGAGTGGTAATTAACTTGGCGGGGCGACAACGTATGTTGACGCAAAAGATGACAAAGGAGGCTCTCGGCGTTTATGCGGGAAGAGTAAAACCGCAGGAACTTCAAAAAACCGCGGAACTCTTCGATAAAACTTTGCGCGGATTAATGTACGGAAATGACGAATTACCGCCTTGCGAGAACCCTGAAATTAAAGCGCAACTCGAAAAAGTGCAAAAACTTTGGAACGATTTCAATCAACGTATTCAGACTCTTGCGAGAGATCCGCAAAACGAGAAAGCGGTAAAATATTTGCTTAATAATAACATTACGCTATTAAAGGAAATGAACAAAGCGGTTAAGATGTTCGAACATCAAACACGCGCGAAATTAGAATCACTTAAAATTGTAGCTGTTGTTATCGGAGTGCTAACCGTACTTACTATCATCTTTATTTTAATAATGTCCAAAAAGAAAATCATCGACCCGATTGAAACGTTAGTGAAAGTAACCAAACGTATTGCAAACGGCGATTTGGATATTCGATTGAATTTTAGTTACAAAAACGAATTCGATGAACTCGGGAAATCGTTCGAAGAATTGGCGCATAGCATTAAGGAATATAGAGCTAATCTTATTGCGGAAAAAGAATCCATTCAGAGACGCGTTGAAGAAGCGGTGGAACAATCCGAGAAAGATAAAAAGTATCTCTCCGACAGCGTTTCGAAAATCGTCGGTGTTATGGAACATGTTGCAAACGGAGATTTGACCGCAAAAGTCGAAGTTTTGGAAACCGACAGCGAAGACATAAAAAGGTTGTTCAATAATTTCAACAGACTTGTGGAAAACATCAAACTTATTATTATGAACGTTAACGAAGCCGTTCAAGCAACGGCGAGCGCAAGCACCCAAATTTCGGCAAGCGCGGAAGAAATGGCGGCTGGCGCACAAGAACAAAGTAGCCAAACCGCGGAAGTAGCCGCCGCGGTGGAAGAAATGACACGTACCATTATGGAAACAACCGATAACGCAATCCGCGCGGCGAACGCTTCGAAAGAATCGCAACAACAGGCGCAGGAAGGAAGTAAAAAAGTCATTGAAACGAAAGAAGGTATCGAAGATATTTGGAGAGCAACGAAAGGAATCGCGGAAGTCGTTGCAAATCTTACCGAACGCGCAAAACAAATCGACCAAATCACACAAATCATTGACGAAATTGCCGACCAAACGAACTTGCTTGCGCTTAACGCCGCAATCGAAGCGGCAAGAGCGGGCGAACACGGACGCGGATTTGCTGTGGTTGCGGACGAGGTGAGAAAACTTGCCGAAAGAACTTCACGTGCGACGCAGGAAATCGTGGAAACAATCCGCGCCATTCAAAAAGAAGCGAACGACGCAAATCAATCGATGGAAGAAGTCGAACAGGTCGTTAATCGCGGCGCCGACCTTGCAAATCAGATAGCGGAAGTATTTCAACAAATTTTGGACAGCGCCGAAAACGTTGCGATGGAAATCAATCAAGTGGCGGCGGCAAGCGAAGAGCAATCCACGACGGCGGAACAAATTTCGCGGAATATCGACGGAATAAATACCGTGGCGAACGAAACCGCGCGCGGTATCGAGCAAATTGCCGATGCCACCAACGATTTGCATCGCTTGACTGAACGCTTGAACGACTTGATAGACCAATTCATTTTCGACGAAGGCGACAGAAGATTACAAAGCGGTTATGAAAACGCATTGCCCGAAGCCGACGTTTAAGTCCCTAACCTCCGTTTTTCATTTACAAGGCGTCTTATTGACGCCTTTTTTGTTGCTTAAATTTCAGTTGTGTAATTTTAACGGCTTTTATATATTTACGAACTCAAATTTAAGTTCTGTCTTAAATGCTGAAAGGGGCCCATAGCTCAGTTGGTTAGAGCAGCTGACTCATAATCAGCGGGTCGGTGGTTCGAGTCCATCTGGGCCCACAAAAGAAAAAGCCTTGAAACGTAATGTTTTCAAGGCTTTTTTGTTATTTGCGGGGACTTGAGCTGAGGCTCTAAATTTTGGCGTTTTTTGTCTATTCTTGTCTGTAGATTACAACAATGTTACAACACTTTTTCACAACTGTTCCCGTTTTGGAAAGAGTTCAAAATATAAATAAATTTATAAAATCGGTTCAAGTTGCGCTTTTCTTGATTGTCGTAATAGTAGATGTAATAATATTTTCCACGCTTGATTAGTGACGGCATATTACATCGCCTTAAATAAGTTATTTTCAGTAAGTTGACTAATTACAATCTCGGCAGTATTTCGGTTTTATAAAATCGTTTCAAATTTTTTCTACACGAATCGATTATTTCGTCATTGTCATAATCGACTATTCCTCTATCTCCGCGCACTCTAACGGAAAGATTTTTCGCGTACACTATTTTTTCGAACTGCTCTTTTGTTAGCGGGTAATAACCGATGTCGTAATATACGAACACGCCGCTTGCCGGCTCTTTGTAATCGAATATCGAGAAATTAGGCTTAACGTCGATATGCGACGTATCCGCAAGAAAAGTTGCTTCGTTTTCTCGAATAAGGATATAACGCCTTCTATTAGTGTTTACGATTTTTATTCCGAATTCAATCGCTTTTTTTGTTTTCCGGTCAACTTTCACATAAGCGTCAAGTTCAGGATAAGCATATTTTTGTAACGGGTCGTAATCATAGAACGCATTATGGTCAAGTTCGATAAGTTCGGGTTCGTTCGGGTCGGAAAACTTGTCGCTTTTCGATGTTGTTACGTGATATGGAGCGGAGCAAGAAAGCAACAAAAAAAGCGGAATAAGAAATTTGATGTTTTTCATTTTTCCCTCCTATGTGTTTTAAAAAAGTTACCCGCCCTCCTATTTGTTTTTCTTCCCTCTCTTTAACGAGTATTTTTCAGCGCGTTCAGCAACCTTATTAATGCCAAACGTCTGAACACGTAAATCGAAATTCTCTTTTTCCAAATCGGATATTTTATTTTTAAGTTCTTTATTTTCTTCCGACAAATCGAACGCTTTGGCTTTTACTTCTTTTAATTCGTTTTCGATTTGTTTTAATTTTTCTATCCAAACTTCAATTTCGGCTCGTTCCATTAATGTTTCGCCGGTAAGAAGATAATTAATGTTAATATTATATTGCGCCAATTTCCAGAAAAAATTCGCTCTCGGTTCTCGCGCTCCGCTTGTATAATTGGAGATATATGAGGGCGGTTCGCCAAGAATTTCAGCGAATTTTCTAATGCTCCCAAAGTCGTTGATGATTACTTTTTTAAG
>CAYZMW010000143.1:0-2738 GCA_964479645.1 uncultured Melioribacter sp.
TAATCTTTTCGTTTGCCAAAAAGACTTATAAATCTTAATTTGGTTTATAAATCTTCACACGATAGAAATAAGAGGAAGAAATGGACATTCAAGGCAAAACCGTTTTAGTGCTTGGCGGCTGGGGATTGGTCGGCAATGCGATTATTAGAAAAATTATTAAAAAAAATCCCAAAAGAATAATCGTAACTTCGCTGAAAAAATCCGAAGCGGAAGAAGCGTGCGAAGCGTTCAGAAAAGAGTATCCGCATTTACCCGCAGGATATTTCATTCCGTGGTGGGGAAATATTTTCGTTCGCCACGAGTTCAAGGATTTGGACAGATACGAAATTCTCAACGACCCGAAAAAAAGGGAAATTTTGCTTTCCGACATTATGGATGAGTTGAACGAAGATATTTTACGAGCTTCCTCCCTTTACAAATTGTTAATTGAGTATATGCCCGAAATTCTAATTGATGCGATTAATTCCGCCACGGGTATCGCTTATCAAGATGTTTATACGTCTTATAGAAATATCAAAAAATTAATTGCGAGTAATCCCGACAAAGAGCAAGTGATTGCCGCTACCGAGCAATTGCTTTGTACTCTTTATGTTCCGCAACTTATTCGTCACATTCAGGTTCTTTACAATTCGATGATTGAGGCGGGAACAAAAATTTATGTAAAAATCGGGACAAGCGGAACGGGCGGAATGGGTTTGAATATTCCTTACACGCATAGCGAGGAGCGTCCTTCGCGCGTGCTTTTGAGTAAATCATCGGTGGCGGGCGCGCACACGTTATTGCTTTTCCTAATGGGCAGAACGCCTGAAGCCCCGATTATAAAGGAGATAAAGCCTACGGCGGCAATCGCGTGGAAACGTATTGACTACGGCGAAATTCGTAAACGCGGAAAAGCAATCGAAATACTCGACGTTCCGTTCGATTCACCGTTTAAACTCGAAGGAAAACTCACGCTGAATATCGGAGAAAAATTTAATAAGACGGGCGAGACGCTTAAATCCGTATTTATCGATACCGGCGAGAACGGAACTTTTTCCCGAGGAGAATTCGAAGCGATAACTTCGCAGGGACAAATGGAATACGTAACGCCTCAGGAAATAGCCGACGATGTTATTTTCGAAATTCAAGGCGGAAATACGGGACACGACATAATTAACGCGCTCGATAACGCCACGTTGGAACCGACTTATCGCGCGGGCTTTTTGCAACACTTCGCGGTTGAAAAACTTGAAGAACTCGAACGAATTCATAACGTTGATAGCGTAGCGTTCGAATTGCTCGGACCGCCGCGCCTTTCCAAATTGCTTTACGAAATTCACCTGATTAAAATGATTGCGAAAGATATGAAAAACATTCCCGACTTTTCGGCGGAAGAATTATCCGAAAAAATGCTTGAAATCATAAAGAGCAATGATACGCTTCGCAATCAAATGCTCTCTATCGGAATACCCGTTTTATTGCCCGACGGGGAAAATCTTTTGCGCGGAAACGAAATTAAAATACCTCCTTTCCGCGGAGAAAACGAACTTGAAATCACGCCCGAAAACGTTGAGCTTTGGGCGAAAGACGGCTGGGTCGATTTGAGAGTTAAAAATATCGAAAAATGGAAAAATCGCATTAAAGCCATAATCGAAGAAGCCGAATCAATTCCCGAAGACGATACAAGTTCGATGTATGTACGCAACAAACGATATTGGAATAATTTCGAAGGCGTTGATATCGGAAAAGTCGTCAGTTGGATTTTCATTAACGAAGAACATGGCGGAAGAATGAAAGATTAATTCGCCTTGAATTTTCGGCGCATCGAAAAACTCGGTGCGCCGTTTATTTGATTTTTTACAAAAAACCAGAGGAGAAAATGAGGAAGATATTATTATTGGTAGTCATCGTTGTTTTAATGGTTTCTTGTTCCCTTAAAAATAAGAAATCGTTTAATCCGCAAAAGGAAATTACAATAGAAAGGTTGAATTTCGTGGAAAAAGCGGGAGATTGCGATAATAATTACAACTGCTTTTCCGTGGAATTCAAGTACGATATTTTTTCTTCGGAAAATTACGATACCGATTTTATTAATAGTTTCATACGAAAGAAGATTTACGAAAAACAAATAAAAGACGACGCGCACGCGTTCCGTGCATTTTATGATTCTTTATATGCGGAATTTAACAGTTTTATGAACGATTTTCCCGAAACTTCAATCGGCTGGGAGGTGCGGAAAAGTTTTCTTTCGCAAGGTTACGTAAAAAATTTTCTCACTTGCGTTTATGACGAATTTACGTTTTTCGGCGGTGCACACGGTAATACAAGCGTGGAATTCTTTAATTTCGATTTGAATAAAAAAACAATTCTCGATTATCGGAATTTTTTCACGACGGAAGAAAAAAATCAATTGAATAAAATCGGCGAAAAAGAATTACGCAAAAAGTTTCACTTGAACGAGAACGACCCATTGAGCAAAGCGGGTTTGTGGGAAGATTTGGATAAAAAATTCGAATTGAACGGAAACTTCTTAATAACGGAAGACGGGTTGAAGTTTTTGTTCAATCAATATGAAATCGCTCCTTATTCGATGGGACAAATCGAAATTTTACTACCAAAGGAAAATTTGCCCGAAACCGTACGCGCAAAAATATGGTCTGAATAGCGCCTTTAAGATGAATTTAAGGACGGGCATTTTTCCCTACCGAAAGCGGAAGAAGGATGAAATAACCCGCACCGCCGTCTCCCGAATCAAACAA
>CAYZMW010000144.1:0-5766 GCA_964479645.1 uncultured Melioribacter sp.
ACGAAATTCTTTTTGAATCGTATATTCCTTTGCGATATGTAAAAAAAGCGGTACGGCTTGCGGAAAACACCTTGACCAAGTACGCTCTTTGTCATGCGGATGCAATTTTTTACACCGAAGAAAATTCCATTATTCCCGAAATGCTTGAAAAATACGGAGCGAAATACCAGGAAGTGGAATCTCTCGAAAAATTTTGCGGACAAACGCTTGAAATTGTTTTCGTCGGAGATGCTCGCGACAATATAAAATTAATTCAGAAAAAAATGCTTTTTCCTCACAGTTTCGGTTTACGAACCTCTTATTACAAATCCCATTTGTTCGGCGGAATTTACTATCTTGAAGTTCGCAAAAGCGGAGCGTCAAAGGGCGACGGTGTAAAAAGATTAGCGAAAAAAATGAGCATAGGTATGCGTAATGTTGCGGTACTCGGCGATTGGTACAACGACCGTTCGTTATTTGAAACCGAAGCGCTTAAAGTAGCCGTTGCGAACGCCGTACCCGAAATAATTCACAAAGCGGATTACGTTACTAAAAAAACGAATGACGAAGGCGGTGTGGCGGAATTTCTTAAAATGGTTGCGGACGCGAAAAAATAAATGGGTTCGAGCAATAAAATAAAAATATTAATCTTCCTATTCACTCTTATTCTGATTGTTTTGATGTTCCCGAAAGGCGAGTCGTTGGATTCGGAAGTTGCCATAGGAAGCATTTGGACGAAACCGGATTTAATCGCATCGAAAAGTTTCGAGATACTGAAAGATCCGAAAGTTTACGAGGCGCAAAAACAAAGAGCGGCGGCGAAAGTTTATCCTATTTTTGTAAAGGAAAAAGACGCCCGAAAGAAATGCTTGAAAAATTTGGATAATTTTTTCGAAACACTAAAAACGCTTGTGGCTGTTACAAAGGATTCTTCCGAAAAATATCGCGAATACGTAAGCCGTAACACTTTCTTGTTCTTGAGAAAATTAAGTAAAAATCACACGCTTCTTTCCGATAAAAAATTGACGTTCCCGAAATTTAAATCTTACGTTAAACAAATGCTTTCAAGCGTGTGCCGAAAGGGAATTTTAAATTTGTCGTATTCCCAAATAAGATATGATACGATTTCGATAAGAGACGATAAATTTCTTACCGATTATCCTATCGATAACTTTTTCGATATGAACCAAGCGAAGGCGTATTTATTACAACGCTTCTATAAAGTTTTTTCAAGTGATAGTCTCGCTGCGAAAGCCGCCGCCGAAATCGCTTTTAAAATACTTACGCCCACGTTGCGTTACAGCGAAATCTACACGTCGCGTGCGCGCCAAGCGGCAATGGACAAAGTGCCGAGAAATCTCGGTATAGTTAACGAAAACGAACGCATAGTAGCCAAACACGACAGAATAACGCGTGAAATAAAATTAAAGATAGATTCGTATAAAAGATATAAGGGTGAAGAGGTAACGCTTCTCGACACATTCTTGGAATACATAGGTAAAACGCTTCATGTTGCCATAATTTTGGTTCTCTATATCTTGTATCTTTATTTGTCGCGCAAAAGAATTTATGAAAATAACAAGTATTTATTGTTAATAGCCATAATAATTTTGGTTACAAGTTTTACGGCGTATTTAATTCAATTCATTAACGTAACCGCGCCGATTGATTATCTCGTGCTTGTTCCGCTCGGCTCAATGCTTCTTGCCATTTTGTTCGATTCAAGAGTGGCATTTTTCGGGACGGTGGCAATTGCAATGCTTGTGGGAGGTTTACGCGGAAACGATTATATTTTAACGCTTTCACATATAGCGGCGGGCGGACTTGCGGCGTATTCGGTTCGAAGCATCAGAAATCGCTCGCACATTTTTCGCACATTTTTTTATATTTTGTTCGGTTACCTCGCGGCAATATTCGCTTTCGGTTTCGAAAGATTTCTCGACATACGGGAAATTCTAATCGAAGCGACTTTCGCCAGCACGAACGCACTGATAAGTCCGGTTTTCGCATACGGTTTCCTCTATCTGTTCGAAAAACTTTTCAAAATGTCAACCGATTTGACCTTTTTGGAACTTTCCGATTTCAATAATTTGCTTTTAAGAGAACTCGCACAAAAAGCGCCTGGCACGTTTAATCATTCGCTGATTATCGGAACAATGGTGGAAGAAGCGTCGAATTTAATCGGCGGGAATTCCATTTTGGCGCGGGTCGGCGCGTATTATCACGATATCGGAAAAGTGTATTACCCTGAAGCGTTCGTCGAAAATCAGACAAAGGGCGAAAATATTCATGAAAATTTACCGCCCGAAAAAAGCGCGCAAATCATAATCGAACATGTTGACAAGGGAATAGAACTTGCGAAAGAAAACGGCTTGCCCGAAGAAATAATCGATTTTATTCCGATGCATCATGGGACACTGCTCGTAAGTTATTTCTACGAAAAAGCGAAAAAACTTTACGGCGAAGAAAACGTTAAGGAAGAAGACTATCGCTATAAGGGACCGAAACCCAATACGAAAGAGACCGGCTTGTTAATGCTTGCCGATGCATGCGAATCCGCCGCTCGCGCTATGATAGACGAAACTCAAGAAAAACTTGAAAATCTTGTGGCGAATATCATAAGAGAAAGACTTGAGGACGGACAACTCGACGAAACCAACTTAAACTTCCGCGACCTCAAGTTGATTAGAAGCGCGTTCGTTAAAGTGCTTATTAATCAAAGCCATAAACGCATTCGTTACCCGCATCAAGATAAAATGGAAAACATGAATGTTGCGGAGGCGGAAAATTAATGCGCGAATTCGTCAAAGAGTATCTTGCCACGCTTCGTTACGAAAAAAATTTAGCGGAAAATACAATTCAATCATACAGGCGCGACCTTGAAAAATTTCTCGATTTTATTTCGGGGAAAAATGTAAACGATGTCGCCGAAATAGAAACACATCATCTCGCTGATTTTTTCGACGCGTTGCGGAAGTCCAACGCCACAAATTCCACGAGCGCGCGAAATCTTTCTTCACTGAAAGGATTTTTTAAATTTCTTGATAAACGCGGTTACATTAAGAAAAATCCCACGGAAAAATTACTGCCGATGAGAACCGAAAGGAAATTGCCCGAAGTTCTCAGTGTAAATGAAGTTGAAGCAATTCTTAAACAACCCAATACATCTGAAAAATTAGGCTTACGCGACAGCGCAATTCTTGAACTCCTTTATTCATCGGGACTTCGTGTAAGCGAACTTACCGATTTGAAAATCTCCGATATTTTTTTTGACGAGGAAGTTTTACGTATTTTCGGAAAAGGTTCTAAAGAGCGTGTTGTGCCTTTCGGGAAAAGCGCGCGAAAACGCCTTGAAGAATATTTATTAAAGTCGCGTCCTTTACTTGAAAAACGTAATAAAAGCGGGAACTATGTTTTCCTGAATTCGCGCGGCGGAAAACTCTCGCGAATGAGTGTGTGGCAAATAGTGAACAAATACGTTAAACAAGCCGAAATAACAAAGGAAGTTCATCCTCACACTTTTCGTCATTCATTCGCTACGCACTTGATAGAAGGCGGCGCGGATTTGCGCGCCGTTCAGGAAATGCTCGGACACGCCGATATTTCCACGACGCAAATTTACACGCACATCGACCGTGATTTTATCAAACAAGAATATCTTGAGCATCATCCGCTTGAAAAAATGAAATGAGGCCATGAGAACTTACTTCAGAATATTATCATATGTTAAAAAATATCTCGGCACACTGATTTTGTCGATAATTTTCACGGTCTTATTTTCATTAATGAACGGCGCGTCCGTTTACCTTTCCATTCCGCTTTTGCAAACGCTTTTCAATGAGAAAAAACCGACGGTTCAAACGGAAGAAATTAACGTCACCACTCAAAACATACCGCAAATCGGTTCTTCTTTAACGGAAAAATTCACACAATGGAAAGAGGAATTCAACGCTTATATTTTTAGCGGTAGCAATGATGAAATTTTACTGAAAATTGTCGCGCTTGTGCTTCTGACTTTTCTATTGAAAAATATTTTTAATTATCTGCAAGCATATTATTTGGCATACGTGCAACAAGCGGTAATACGCGATTTGCGAAACGAAATTTTCTCTCACCTCCATAAACTTTCCATGAGTTTTTTTAAAAAGGAAAGAACCGGAAATTTGATTTCGCGCATAATAAGCGATACGCTTAAAATTCAGCAAAGCATTTCAACCGTTTTTTTAAGTATGATTCGTGAACCGCTTACCATTATTGTTTTTCTTGGCATGGCGTTTTCAATAAGCGCGAAACTGACGCTATTTTCTTTCGTGATACTTCCCTTCTCTCTTGTGGTGATTGTCGTTATCGGCAGAATTTTAAGGAGACAAAGTAGCGCGCTCCAAGCGAAAATGGCCGATATCACTTCCGTTATTCACGAAACCGTTACGGGAGTGAAAATTGTTAAAGCGTTCGGAATGGAAAAGTTCGAGGAATCGCGTTTTCGAAAACAAACGCAAAAGTATTTTGACATAATGCTTAAAATGACGCGCGTGCGTAATATCAGCAGTCCTGTTTCCGAATTTATCAGCGTTTCGGTCGGCGCGGGAATTATTTACTACGGCGGAAAACTTGTGCTTGTTGACCACACGCTTGCGGCAAGCGAGTTCCTTGGCTTTCTCTTTGCTATTTTACAAATCATGCATCCGATTAAAGAATTAAGCGGTGTTAATAATAAAATTCAAGAATCGAGCGCGGCGGCGGACAGAATTTTTCAGATTATCGACCTTGAACCCGATATAAAAGACGCTCCCGATGCGATTGAAAAGAAAGATTTCGAAAAAGATATTCGTTTCGAACACGTCTATTTCAAATACGACGACGCGGAAGATTGGATTTTACAAGATATTGATTTCAAAGTGGCAAAAGGCGAAGTCGTTGCCCTTGTGGGAAGTAGCGGCGGCGGAAAAACGACGCTTGTCGATTTGCTTCCGAGATTTTTCGACGTCACGAAAGGTGCGATTTTATTGGACGAAATCGACATAAGAAAAATAAAACTTGCCGATTTGCGTAAATTAATCGGCGTAGTAACGCAGGAAACGATTTTGTTTAATACCACCGTTAGAGAAAATATTGCGTACGGGAATCTCGAAGTAAGCGAAGAGAAAATTATTGAAGCCGCAAAAGCCGCCAACGCTTACGAATTTATAGTCGCTCTTCCGCAGGGCTTCGATACTATTGTCGGAGAACACGGCGTTAGACTTTCGGGCGGGCAGCGTCAGCGAATTTCGATTGCGCGCGCACTGCTTAAAAATCCGCCGATAATGATTTTCGACGAAGCCACATCGGCACTCGATAACGAATCGGAAGTGCTTGTGCAACAGGCAATCGAAAAATTGATGAAAGAAAGGACCGTTTTCGTTATTGCGCACAGATTAAGCACGATACGCAATGCGGACAGAATAATCGTTCTCGACGGCGGAAAAATCGTGCAAATCGGCAAACACGAAGAATTAATAAAAGACGAAAGTAACATTTACAAAAAACTTTACGATTTACAATTTAAGTTGAATGAAGAGAAAGAACCACAATAATTCAATTTCAGTTTGCGCTCATTTATTCTTATTCGTAAATTAAAATCAAATAAACGATTAAATAAACATCTCTAATTAAAATGAAAATCGGAATTATACCGAATACGTCGAAAGCGGAAGTTGCGGATGTTTTACGCAATTTGATTAAACTTTTTGCCGAAAACGAAATTGACTATTGCGTTGACGAAGCGGCAAAAAGGTGCGCCGAAAAACA
>CAYZMW010000145.1:0-33981 GCA_964479645.1 uncultured Melioribacter sp.
ATTTGAATATTCGGATGTCGTGGAAGTAAATATCGGCACACCCGTGAAATTCGAACTTTCGCAGAACTATCCGAACCCGTTCAATCCGACAACGACGATTTCGTATTCAATTCCAAGTGTCATTGCGAGGAGCGAAGCGACAAAGCAATCTGTCGTTAATGTAACATTGGCAGTTTACAACGCACTCGGGCAAAAAGTCGCGACGCTTGTAAACAAAGCCCAAGCGGCGGGCAATTACACGGTTCAATTCGACGCGAGGGATTTACCGAGCGGAATATATTTCTATACTTTGCGCGCGGGTGAATTCGTTACTACGAAGAAGATGATTTTAATGAAATAAAAAAATTTGCCGTGAGTAAATTTTCAATCGCGTATTATTTACTATAAAAAAAGGAAAGTTATGAGAACGACCACGAAAATTTTTTTGCTTGTAATCGGGATTGTTTTTGTTTTGCATGCTCAAAAACGAATGAACGTTTTGTTCATTGCTGTTGACGATTTAAAACCGAATCTTGCTTGCTACGGTGATACTAATGCTATTTCGCCGAATATGGATAGATTGGCTGAGCGCGGAATAATTTATACGAATAATCATTGTCAACAAGCCGTATGCGGACCTTCGCGTGCCAGTCTCTTAACAGGTTGGCGTCCCGACAGAACTGAAATTTGGAATCTGCATACGCTTATTCGTGACATGAACCCCGATGTTGTCACACTTCCTCAATATTTCAAACAACACGGTTACATTACAGCGGCTCGCGGAAAAATTTTTGATCAGCGCTCTGTGGACGTAATGCACGATTCGGTTTCGTGGAGCCTCCCGTACGAATATCCAGCCGGACCGCGCTGGATCGGAACGAAGAAAAAACCGTTCGCACAAAATTTAGACTTGCCCGATAGTGCGTTTGTTGACGGTTATTTGGCGGAACAAGGTATCGAATTACTTGAAAAAATGTCGAAAGCGGGAAAGCCTTTTTTCTTGGCTGTCGGGTTTAAAAAGCCGCACTTACCGTTCGTCGCTCCGAAAAAATGTTGGGACAAATACGACCGCGACAAATTACCTTTGGCTCGTTTCCAAAAACACGCAAAAAATGCGCCCGAATTCGCTTTTCAGCCGAGTTGGGAATTACGCCATTACGATAATATTCCGCCTGGTCTTGTTTTCCCTAAGGAGATGCAAAAAGAACTTGTACACGGTTATTATGCATGTATTACACACACGGACGAACAAATCGGAAAGTTACTGAATAAACTCGACGAACTCGGTTTGACCGAAAATACGATTATCGTTTTATGGGGTGACCACGGTTGGCATCTCGGCGATCACGCAATGTGGTGCAAACACACCAATTTCGAACAAGCGACCCGCGCGCCTTTGATTTTTGTAGCGCCCGGATTAAGAGGCGGATTAAAATATTCTCATCCGACGGAATTCGTGGATATTTTCCCGACGCTTTGCGAACTCGCGGGTTTGGAAATTCCGAAAAATTCGGACGGAGTAAATCTCGTTCCTACAATGCGCGATACTTCGGTGATAGTAAAAAAATATGCGGTCTCCCAATTTCATCGAGGCGACGGGAAAAACAAGTTGGAAGGCTACACGCTTAGAACCGAACATTATCGCTATACCGTTTGGCTTCCGGTAAAAGTGCGTTACGGAGCGCCTTTCAAAGAGAGTGAAGTTGTCGCACATGAATTATACGATTACATTAAAGACCCGCTCGAAACGGTTAATCATTACGGCGAAGCGGAATATGCCGAAGTTCAAAAGCGTCTTGCGGGTTATATGAAAGAGTATTTCGAAAACAGAAAGTAGGTGAATGATGAAGAAATTTTTGTTTCTTTTAATATTATTTACCGGGACACTCATTGCACAAACGAATTATGTACCGAACCCGGGTTTTGAAGATAGCGTTAATGTCGGTTGGTGGCTTAACGCCTGGGGCGGCGCGGCGGCTGAACTATTTAACGAAACAGGCGATTACGTTATCTCAGGCGATATTTCCGCTCGCGTAGCCGTAACGACGCCCGCTCAGGATGAAATCGCCAAGGTTTCCTTGATGACGCGGGGCATAACGAATTTGCCCGAAGGCGAACTGCAACTAACCGTATCGGCAAGAACCGTTTCGCAAATGTATTTGCCATTCAAACTTTCTCTTAAATGCCAATCCGCCGACGGTAGTAGAAGGTGGTACGGAGGTGAAGAGGTATATTTGACCACCGCACCGCAAACCGTTACGTTTATTGTAAATCCCGATGAAAATTACCGCGATTCCGTATGGGTGCGCCTTTCCTGCGGTAAAAAAACGGGAGAATACATTTTTGACGACGTGCTACTTACGACAAGCGAACCCGATACAATTCCTATTCCCGACGGAAGAAGGTTAAGAGAAATAGTGGAAAGCGATTTCCCGAACGAAAATTTTTACGTCGGCGGTGCAACGCAATCCAATTATTGGGGTACGCCTTCCGAGGAAATATTATATCGCGAATTTAATTACACTACGCCCGCGAATGATTTCAAGCAAACTTACATTCATCCCGAACCCGGCGTTTACAATTGGGATTTTGCGGACGGTTGGTTGCCGCGCGTGCGCGAACATAATCAAGTTATGCGAATGCACTCGCCGATTGGTCCGCAATGCTCGAACTGGGCGAAAGACGATGCGCGTACGCCCGAAGAATTATTGCAAAATCTCGAAGAATACGTTACCGCATTATGCGACAGATATAACGACGACAACGACGTGATTAAATGGATGGATGTCGTTAATGAAACAATTGATGCGAATACGGGTGAATGGTTCGGACCTAAACCCGGTACGGACAGTTGGGAAAATCCGTGGACGATTATCGGTTTCGATACTACGGTCGCTTTGCGTCCGCCGCTTTATATTAAGCGCGCCTTCGAACTCGCGAATCAACATGCGCCGAACATTAAGCAGATTATAAATCAGCACGGCGGTATGAACGATGTTGCGTGGGACAAAGTCAAAGCGCTTGTTCAATATCTTCGCGATAACGGTTTGCGCGTTGACGGAATCGGCTATCAAGGACATGTTCGCGCGGGCTGGGAATTTGAAAGCAATGACAGCGGAGTAAATAATTTGGTCGCGCTCGGTGATTTAATAGACTGGGCGCACGAAAATAATCTAGAGTTTCACATGACCGAAAACAACGTCTTTTTGCAAGGAGCGGATATCGGGAACTGGCAAAAGCAAGCCGCAACTTTTCGCGCAATTACCGAAGTGTTACTTTCCAAGACGGAAAGCGGCATCGTAACTTGGGACGTTTGGATGATTCGTGATTGCGACGGAAACGCCGCACCCAAAACCCCTGTTCTTTTCAGATGTGACGGTTCCGCTAAACCCGCTTATTACGCGGTGCAAGAGGTTTTGGAAAATACGGTTGGAATTGATGAAGAAAACGAGAAAATATTTCCCGATAAATTTATTTTGAGTCAAAATTATCCGAATCCGTTTAATCCCGCCACGACAATTTCATATTCTCTGCCCGCGACAAACGGCGCGGATACATATCGACAGGTGACAGTATCTTTACAAGTGTTCAATTCCTTGGGAGAAAAAATCGCGACACTTGTAAATCAAGCACAAGCACCCGGTAATTACTTCGTGGAATTCGATGCAAGAAATTTACCGAGCGGCGTTTACTTTTATACTTTACGTGCAGGCTCTTTTATCTCGACGAAAAAAATGATTTTATTAAAATAAAAGTGTGAAAACAGAATGCGAACATTTAAAATAACTTTTTCTTTGCTTTTGCTTCTTGCGATTTTCGTTCGGGCACAGCAAAAAAATATTTTATTTATTGCGGTTGACGATTTGAAACCGAATATAAAGAGTTTCGGCGATACGGTAGCCGTTACGCCCAATATTGATAGGCTCGCAGAAGCGGGAACTATTTTCACCAACAATCAATGCCAGCAAGCCGTATGCGGACCTTCGCGTGCAAGTTTGTTAACCGGTTGGCGTCCCGACAAAACGCAAGTGTGGGATTTGCAAACGCTCATTCGCGACCGCAATCCCGATGTGGTTACGCTTCCCCAATATTTCAGAGAAAACGGTTACGTTACATACGGAACGGGAAAGATTTTCGATCCGCGCTCCGTTGATTCTCAGCACGACGCACAGTCGTGGGACACTTATGTAAAAATCAACGGTTCACGTTGGATTGTTTCCTCGGAACACGTCGCAACCGAATGCGTGGATACCGCCGAAAGCGTTTATGTTGACGGAAAAATTGCAGCGCAAGGTTTGCAATTTCTCGAACAAGCGGCGACATCTTCGCAACCGTTTTTCATTGCGGTGGGATTTAAAAAACCGCATCTGCCTTTTGTTGCGCCTGCGCATTATTGGGATTACTACGGCAGAGATACAATTCCGCTTGCTCCTTTTCAGCAGCATGCGGCTAATACGCCCGATTTTATTTACAATATCGGTTCCGAATTACGCAACAATTACGTCGATATTCCTGAAACGGGGGATTTGCCCGACACATTGCAGAAAAGGCTTGTACACGGTTATTACGCATGCGTTTCGTTTATTGACGCGCAAATAGGAAAGTTGATTAACAAACTCGATACTCTCGGTTTAAGCGATAATACGATAATCGTTTTGTGGGGCGACCACGGTTGGCATCTCGGCGACCACGCTCAGTGGACTAAACATACCAATTTCGAACAAGCAACGCGCGCTCCGATGATTTTCGTTGTGCCCGATTACGCGGGCGGACGCGTGATTTCAACACCGACAGAATTTCTCGATATCTATCCGACGCTATGCGATTTGGCTGGACTTGAAATTCCCGAAGGTCTCGCCGGAGCGAGTTTGAAACCTGTTCTTGAAAATCAAACGGAAAGAGCGCATCCGTATGCGATTAGCCAATTTGCACGCGGTGGCTATGAAGGTTACACTTTGCGCACCGACAGATTTCGTTACACCGAATGGCTGACCAAACAATACCGTGAAGGAACGTTACCATACAGCGAGCAAATCGTGCATTTTCGCGAATTGTACGATTATCAAAACGATCCGCTCGAGACCGTGAATCTTATTGACGACGAAAATTATCAAACGGTGCGCGACACGTTGCACGCGTATTTATCAAATTTCCTTATTCATCAATTCGACGGAACGGAAGACACTCTCGGTACGATTTTGCGCAACCCCGATTTTGAAGAAGGAGTAACGCCTTGGCAAATGCGCCAATGTCAAATTAGGCTTGACACCAACGACGTTCAGCACGGTGAACATTCTTTGTTCATTTATGCGCGCACAAGATTTTTCGGCGGCGCCTCGCAAAATATAACCGCGGGAATTGCAAATAACGGGAAAGGGAAATATATTGTTTCAGGCTATTACAAATTTCCGAGCGGCACCGATACGGCTAAAATTCAAATCAGAATTACAAACACCGACCAGCAAAAAAAATATTTCGCCGCGTTGCAACCCGTTAATTCCAACGAATGGACGGAAGTGCGCGACACGTTGAATATTACGTGGGACGGAGAAATTGCCGAAGCCCTTGTTACGCTTCAAACAAAAAGTAATATGAATTTGAATTATTATGTGGACAACATTTCGATTGAAAAAGATTCCGCCGTTATTTTCGTGGATTTCGGAAACGAAAAACCGACGAAACTTTTTTTAACGGCGTATCCTAATCCGTTTAATCCCGAGACAACGATTTCGTATTCACTTCCCGCAATATCATTAAAGAATTCGGAAGGTAAAATGGGGATTACGCTTAACGTTTACAATACGCTCGGGCAAAGGATAGCAACGCTTGTAAACGGAGAACAAATCCCGGGTAACTATTCTGTGAAATTTAACGCGGGCGATTTGCCG
Source organism: uncultured Melioribacter sp. (assembly GCA_964479645.1). Classification (GTDB taxonomy): domain Bacteria; phylum Bacteroidota; class Ignavibacteria; order Ignavibacteriales; family Melioribacteraceae; genus WGAL01. Next base: position 5,868 of record CAYZMW010000145.1, read on the forward strand.
AGCGGGGTTTATTTTTTAACGCTTCGAACCGAACGAGCAGTCGTTTCTCATAAAATTTTGTTGTTAAAATAAAATTCTCATCTAATGAAAAATTTTCGAAAAACGACGAATACATTGAAATTATTGCTTATTCTTGCAATCGATTTGTTTTTTTACGGTTGCAACGCCAAGGACAATACAATGAACGATTATGCCAAAACACTATCGGGAAACGAGAAAAGAACGGGAATTATCGTTTTATCCAAGAATAACACGGAAGTGAAAATTTTACCGTCGATTGGCGGAACGATAGTTTATTTCGGTAAGACGAACGGGAAAAATATTTTGAAATCCGATACAAGTTTGTGGAATTACAAGTTCGACGTTCCTGTTAAAGATAGGATTTACAATAATATCATTCCTATTAACGGACATACGATTTGGTTAGGGACGCAAACCGATTGGTGGAAAAATCAAAACGTAAGGAAAGATTTGCGCGAAAAACAAGCGGCTTGGCCGCCCGATCCGTTTTTAATTTACGGCGAGTACAACGTCCTGAAATTAACCGAAAGTTATGCGGTTCTTGAAAGCGAACCGAGCATTTACACGGGCGTGAAGTTAATAAAAAAAATTCGCGTTATTAAAGACGGACGTGCTGTTATTATTGCCGAGGCGATTAACGTAACCGACAAGCCGATTTCGTGGGACGTTTGGTTCAATACGCGCGTTGACGGATACGCTAAAATTTACGTTCCGATTGCAAAGCGGGAAAATGTTCGCATACAGTATAAGTTCGAAAATCAATTCGAAAAGATGCCTTATAAAATTGAAAAAGGATTCTTTACGTTTGTAACTTCGCCGCCTTCGTCAGGGTTTCCCAAAAGACACGGCAAAGCGTTGATTTATCCGCGAACAAATAAAATGTTCGCCTTTACGAATGACAAAATGTTTGTTATCGCTTTCAAAAAATACAACCGCTCAAAGGTACACAAAGAACACGGAATGGTGGAAATTTACAACAGCGTTGACGCCAACGGCGACGCGTTGTCCGAAATGGAATATCACGCGCCGTACGAAACGATATTACCAGAAAAAAGTATTTCGGGCAAGGAAGTTTGGGAAATAGTTGACTACAGAAACGGAAACGATTTTAATTCTCATATTAATTTTATTAACGCGTATCTTTCTTTGAAAAGGGAAGAAATTTAAAAACGGAAAATAAAATGAAGAAGAAATTCGGCTTGATTTTGTTCTTTGTCGCTCTTTCGCTTAATTCGCTTTTCGCTCAAAACGGTGAGCGTCCGAATGTTCTCTGGGTTGTCAGCGAAGATAATACAACGTTACTTGGTTGCTACGGTGATAAAAACGCGCGAACGCCCAATTTGGACAAACTTGCGGAAGAGGGAATTTTATACGAAAACGCTTTTGCGAACGCACCCGTTTGTGCTCCTGCGCGTTCTACAATCATTACGGGCATGTATGCGAGTTCTCTTGGCACGACAAACATGCGAAGTAAAATTCCAATGCCCGATTTCGTTAAATTCTTCCCCGAATTTTTACGCCGTGCCGGATATTATTGCGTAAATCATTACAAAGAAGATTACAATACGGCGAACGATTCTAAAAACGCTTGGGACGAATCAAGTCCGCAAGCCGCTTGGGAAAAACGAAAAAGCGGACAACCGTTTTTCGCCGTATTTAATTTCAATATAACGCACGAACACGTGATTTTCAAAAGCGATTCCGTCACCCGAACCGACCCGTCCGAAATCACATTGCCACCGTATCATCCCGATACTGAAACGTTTCGTCACGATTGGGCACAGTATTATGATCGTATTGAACAAATGGACTCACAAATAGGGGAATTGTTGGAAAAACTCAAATCGGAAGGACTTTACGAAAGCACGATAATTTTTTATTATGGCGATAACGGTGGAATTTTGCCGGGGAGCAAACGTTTCGTTAATGAACCCGGGACACACGTCCCGCTGATTGTTCGCATTCCGAAAAAGTTCGAATATTTGTTTCGAGAGAAACGCGGAACGCGTACCGATAGACTTGTTAGTTTCGTAGATTTGGCTCCGACGGTTTTGAGTTTGTGCGGCGTTGAAATTCCCGACTATTTGCAGGGCAAGGCTTTTCTTGGACCGAATGCGGAAACTCCGCGCAAATATGTTCACATGTACAGGCAAAGGATGGACGAACGTTACGACTTTGTTCGCGCAACGCGTGACAAACGTTTTCGTTATATTCGTAATTTTATGCCGTTTTTACCGCGAGGACAACATATCGAATATATGTGGCGCAGTCCTTCTATGTCTGAATGGTACGAACTATACAAACAGGGGAAACTCAGCACCGTGCAACGAAGATTTTTCGAACCGCGGAAATGCGAAGAACTATATGATATTGAAAACGATCCGTATGAATTGAATAATCTTGTCGGTAATCCCGAATACGAAGAGGTTTTGAAACGTATGAGAAAGGCTAATTCCGAATGGATGATAGAGACGAAAGACCTTGGATTTATTCCCGAGCCAGAATTAACGCAACTTGCGGAAGTCGAAGCGCCGTTTGCCGCGGTCAGAAAAGGGGAATACGACGTCGCCGAATTGTTAAAAATCGCACGTACGGTTAACGAATGTGACGATGAAAATCTTGAAGCGATAAAAAATTATTTGCACGACCGAAACTATTTAGTGCGATATTGGGGTGTCGTAGGCGCATTGCAAGCGGGGAAAAACGCAATCGAATTGAAAGAAGATTTGTTTGCGCTTTTGAACGATAAACACGCAAGCGTTCGCATTTTGGCGGCGGAAGCGTTATTTAACTTGGGAGAAAAAAACGAACCCGCGAAAGTACTGAAAAAATCGCTTTATTCGGTAAGCGATGCGGAAAGATTAACCGCGATAAATTCCGTTGAAAGACTTGGACGAGATGCGCATTTATTCGAAAAAGATATTCGGGAAAAAACGAACGATTCATATTTGAACGTTCGAAAAGTCGCAAAATGGATTTTAACGGAAAACGGAGAAAAATAATTTTTCGAGATTTTTTTATAATTAATGTGAAACTTATTTTAAATAAAAAGATTTTTTACGATAATATGTGCGATTATAAATTAACGGAATTAACGTAGATGATTAAATTTCGCAGCATATATTTTTTCGTTTTGATTGTCCTTTTTTCACGGACGTTTTTTTCTCAAACGGAACAAGGATTTTTCCTTGACGATTGGACTAACAGAGAAATCAACGTTCCCGCCGCATATATCGACACCGTAAAACCGACGGGAGATGTTGCCGTTACTGTTACGTTCAACGCAAAAGATACGTTGACGAAAGTTTCGCCTTATCTTTTCGGACATAATGTAAACACTTTTTTCGGCGTGTATTATAATAATTCGCGATTGATTAGAGATATTCGAAATTTGGGCGCCGCCGTATTTCGCTATCCAGGCGGTAGCGGTTCGAATATTTTTTTCTGGGATAGAAGTAGTCACGACGGCATTCCTTCCGACGCAAATATAACAAACGCAAAATTCGGTGTGAGCGACGACCCCAATTATTTATCGCTGGATAATTTTTATAAACTGCGCGATTCCGCAAACGTAACGGGCGTTTTCGTTGTTAATTACTCTTACGCGCGTTACGGAACAAGCGCCGACCCCGTGGCGAAAGCGGCTCATTATGCGGCTGATTGGGTGCGATATGATAACGGACGCACAAAATTTTGGGAGGTGGGAAACGAAAATTACGGTTCATGGGAAGAAGGTTACGAAATAGACACTACATTAAATCAAGACGGACAGCCGAGAATTATCAACGGCACGCTTTACGGACAACATTTTAAGGTTTTCGCCGATTCGATGCGCGCGGCGGCAAATGAAATCGGCGCTACGATTTACATCGGTGCGGTCGGATATAAACGTTCGGGTTCTTGGAATGACGAAGTTACGGCGCAAGTCGGAAACGTTGCCGATTACATGATTGTACATCAATATTTCGGACGACGTCGCGACGACGGGAGAGATTATATTCTGAATACGGCGTTCGGCGCTAACGCGGCGAAAGACGCCGTCACCGACGCTCTGATTAATAACGGTTTTTCTCCGTTACCTGTGGCAATGACGGAGTGGAACATTAACGAGTACGGTTCGAAACAAAAGGTTTCTTTTGTAAACGGAATGCATGCCGTTTTAACTTTGGGACAAATGATACGGAACGGCTACGGATTCGCTACACGCTGGAATTTGGTTTGGCGATACAAAGGCGGAAACACTCACGGATTAATAGCCGCAAACAGAGACAACGACGACGAAGGCATTTCCGCGTATATGCCGCGCGCACCGTTTTTCTATTTCTATTTTTTTAAGAAGTATTTCGGCGACGTAATGCTTGCGTCGAATGTAACAGGAAGCGATTCGGTAACCGCATACGCTTCTTCCTTTTCGAACGGTCCCGTCGGAGTAATTGTGATTAATAGAAGCGGAACTGCGAAAGTCGTAAAAATCGATGACGAAAATTACGATGCGGGTGAGAGATATTACTGGTACGTCCTTACGGGCGGGAGCGATAACGGGGAATTTTCAAGAAAAACATACGTAAACGGACACGGAACAAGCGAAGATGCAGGCGGACCTGCCAATTATTACGAATTGCAACCTTATTCCGCGCAAGTACAAGACAGCGTAACGATTTCATTGCCCGCGTATTCCGTTGCGTATCTTTTGTTGGACGGTTCGACACCGGTTTCAGTCGAGTTGACATCATTGACTGCAACGACGCACAACAATAGCGTGATTTTGACTTGGCATACTGCAACGGAAGTCAATAATTTCGGTTTTGAAGTGCAGCGTTCCGCAAAGGGCGAACAGCCGTCCGAATGGAAGACAATCGGTTTCGTAGAAGGCGCGGGTAACAGCAATTCTCCTAAAGTCTATTCATTTATTGACAAAACGCCGCCTTCAGGTACGATTAAATATAGATTGAAGCAAATTGATTTGGACGGAGCTTTCGAATATTCGCAAATCGTGATAGCGAATGTTGATGCGCCCGAGGAATTCGTGCTTTTGCAAAATTTCCCCAATCCATTCAATCCCGCAACGACTATTTCGTATTCAATTCCCGCACTCTCTGTCATCGCGGGAAGTTCCGCCATATCTGCAACGCAATCTACGGTCAATGTCACATTAACCGTTTACAATGCGCTTGGCGAAAAAATCGCAACACTTGTAAATAAAATGCAATCGCCGGGTAATTACACCGTCCAATTCGACGCCCGCGAACTTCCGAGCGGTGTCTATTTTTACACTCTCCGTGTCGGTGATTTTATTTCGACGAAAAAAATGCTTTTGCTTAAATGAACTTCAAAAATATCGGACTATTTCAATTGAAAAAGTTTTTCTTTTCTACCGCATAAAACCGATGTTACCATTAAGTTCCGAAATAAGAAAAACAGTTTCCGCAATTTACTTTTCGGGAAAACTATTGTTACGGAAAACGGGAAATATAAATTTAACTTAAAACCGTATTCATACGAAGTTTTTAAAATAACCGAATAAACCGACATCCCTAAATTTAAAAATTATTCATCAAGGAAAATCCCATGCGTTTAAATCTCCCGCATAAACTTTCGGCATTGATTATTATATTTTCGTCAATTGCAATTGCTCAGACACCCGTTTATAAAGATGAAACACAACCCGTCGAGGTACGTGTTAACGATTTACTTGCAAGAATGACGTTGGAAGAAAAAGTCGGACAAATGTGTCAGTACGTTGGGTTGGAACATATAAAAGCGGCGGAAGCGAAGCGTAAGAAAGATAGTAACAATGACGCTTGGGGGTACTACAAAGGCTTGACCGTTGAAGATATTGAAAATAAAATAACGGCGGGAGAAATCGGTTCGTTCTTACACGTAACGACGGTCAAAGAGACGAATTATATTCAAAGACTTGCGATGAAAAGTCGTTTGCAAATTCCTATTTTGTTCGGTATTGACGCAATTCACGGTTCCGGCTTAACATACGGAGCGACCGTTTACCCCGCACCGATTACGATAGCCGCAAGTTGGGACGCTGATTTGGCGGAAAAAATCGCGGCGGAAACGGCAAGTGAATTGCGCTCTCTCGGGTTGCATTGGACCTTTACGCCGAATGTCGATGTCGCTCGCGACGCACGTTGGGGACGTTTCGGCGAAACATTCGGGGAAGATCCTTACCTTGTTTCGCGGATGGGCGAGGCAACCGTGCGCGGTTTTCAGCATAACGGTAGAAACAAAATACTTGCATGCGCCAAACATTTGATTGCGGGAAGCGAACCCGAAAACGGGCTGAACGGTTCGCCGATGGACTTATCGGAAAGAAGATTAAGAGAAATTTTCTTGCCGCCTTATCGTGCGGCAATTGACGCCGGCGTATATACGGTTATGGCGGCACATAACGAATTGAACGGTGTTCCATGCCATGCGAATAAAAAATTAATTGAAGGAATTTTGCGAGGCGAACTCGGTTTTAACGGGTTTGTAGTTAGCGATTGGATGGATATCGAGCGACTTTATAATCGTCATCGTGTTGCGCGTACGCCGAAAGAGGCCGATTTCCTTGCCGTCGATGCGGGGATAGATATGCATATGCACGGACCCGGATTTTTCGAGCGGATCGTTTCGCTTGTGCAAGAAGGGAAATTATCGGAGGAAAGAATCGACGAAGCGGTACGAAGAATTTTACGTGCCAAGTTCGAACTTGGGCTTTTCGAAAATCCTTTCACGGATACGACGGAAACCGAAAAAATCCTTTTTAACGAACGACATCGTAGAACCGCGTTACGCGCCGCGCAAGAAGGAATCGTTTTGTTAAAAAACAACGGAATATTGCCGTTGAGCGAAAATAAAAAACGGATTTTAATTACGGGTCCGAACGCCGACGCGCAAACAATTTTAGGGGATTGGGCGTTGCTTCAACCGAGCGAGAACGTATTTACGGTTCTCGAAGGCTTCGAAAAAGTTCTCGGCGAAAAACATGAAATAATTTTTTCGAATTGCGGTAAAAGCGTAAAGCATATTGAAACGGAAAAGATTGACGCGGCGGTTGAAAAAGCGAAGACGTGCGACGTAGCCGTAATTGTGGCGGGGGAAAATCCTTTGCGCTATATGATCGGTGAAAAAACGGAGGGAGAAAACGTTGCAAGAAGTAATATTAAGTTGCCCGGTAATCAAATCGATTTGATTAAAAAAATTTCCGCAACGGGAACGCCCGTAATAGTAATTTTAGTTAACGGGCGTCCGCTCGGTATCGACTGGTGCGCCGAACATGCCGACGCGATTATCGAAGCGCTTCACCCCGGTAATCTCGGGGGCGTGGCGGTTGCGGAAATTGTTGCGGGTAAAGTTAATCCGAGCGGGAAATTGCCTTTTACTGTTCCGCGCACTGCGGGACAAATAGTTACGACCTACAATCACAAACCGTCAAGTTTCATTCAAACTTATGCAATGTCGTCGAATAAACCGCTTTGGGAATTCGGCTACGGACTAAGTTACACGGACTTTGAATATTCGGATTTTGTAGTGTCAAAAAAGGAAATGGCGGAAGGTGAAAATTTTATCGCTTCCGTAACCGTAAAAAATACGGGCAAAACGGCGGGAGACGAAATCGTGCAATTGTATATTCGCGACGATTATTCGTCCGTAACTCGTCCGGTCAAAGAATTAAAGGATTTCAAACGGATTCATTTGGAGGCGGGAGAAAGCCGAAAAGTCGAATTCATAATTTCATCCGAAAAGTTGGCGTTTTATGATTTAAATATGAACTATGTTGTTGAACCGGGTGTTTTCACGATTATGGTCGGTTCTTCTTCACGTGATAAAGATTTATTGAAACAAAAAATTACGATTAAATAATTTCCGAGGTAATCATGAAAAATTCGAAGTTACGCGTCTTGTTGTCTTTGATTTATTTTGCAAGCATTCTTTTCTTCGCGGCAACGACTGAGGCTCAAGAAAAAAACGCGAAGAAAATGAATGTGATTTATATTTTGAGCGACGACCACCGTTACGACGCGATGAGTTTTATGCATTTTAACGATTGGTTAAAAACACCCAATTTGGATAAAATGGCGAAAGGCGGTGTGCATTTTAAAAACGCTTTTGTCTCCACGTCCCTTTGTTCGCCGAGTCGTGCAAGTATTTTAACGGGAATGTATGCGCATCAACACGGAGTAGTGGACAATATGACGCCGCCGCTCGACAGTTTGATTTATTTCCCTCAATATTTGCAAAAGGAAGGTTATGTTACGGCCTTTATGGGGAAATGGCATATGGGAGAAATGAAAGGCGACGGAGGACCCCGTAAAGGCTTCGATAAGTGGATTAGTTTTAAGGGGCAAGGACAATATTATAATCAAACATTCAATATCGATGGGGAGATGGTGCCGACGAAAGGTTACATTACGGATGTTCTTACGAATTTCGCAATCGATTGGATTAAAGACGTGGAGCACGAACCGTTTTTCCTCTACCTTTCTCATAAAGCCGTGCATGCGCTTTTCAAGCCCTCTCCCGAAGACAAAAATATTTACGAAAACGAAAAAGTTCCGCATCCCGCAAGCATGGCGGATACTCCCGAAAATTATAAAGGAAAACCCCGCTGGGTAAAAGAGCAACGGAACAGTTGGCACGGTGTCGATTACATGTATTACGGCGAATACGATTTCGATTCGTTTTACAAAAGATATTGCGAAACGCTTGTGGGATTGGACAGAAGTATCGGCAGATTGTTGGATTTCCTTGACAAAGAGGGTTTGATGAAAAATACAATCGTAATATACATGGGAGATAACGGCTTTATGTTCGGTGAACACGGTTTGATAGACAAAAGGCAAATGTACGAAGAATCGATACGCGTTCCTTTGCTTGCTTACTCGCCCGGAAATATCGGCGAAGGAATAACAGTTGATGAAATGGTTCAGAATATAGATATCGCTCCAACGGTACTTGAAATTTGCGGCGTGAAAGAAAAACCGAAACAAATGGAAGGATTATCCTTTTATCCTTTGATGAAAGGTGAACACCCGCCGTGGCGACATAAAATTTATTACGAATATTACTGGGAACGCGCGTTTCCGCAAACTCCTTCGACTTTCGGCGTAAGAACCGACCGATATAAATATATTTTTTATCACGGAATTTGGGACACAAACGAACTTTACGATATTAAAAACGACCCGAAAGAAATGCACAATTTGATTGACGATCCCAAATACAAAGATATGGTGGAACAATTTGATAAAGACTTGTTCGACTGGCTTGAAAAAACGGACGGAATGGAAATCCCTTTACGCCGCGGTCCCGATTACATAAAAAACAAACGCGGTCCCAAAAAGCAATCCAAGTTTTTGTATCCGTAGAAGACATTCGTTTCACGCGCGACAAAAGTCGCGGTATGAGAAATATTTAATAATGGCGACGGGAGGATGTTATTCATGACTTGATGAATTCATTCCCACGTCGCCTTTTTTTGTTCGATGCGGGCTTATCCGACTTCCGATTTTGCTCGCAACGATTTTCCCCTTATTTTTACGGCATGAAAACGAACTTTTACAAAGCGCGGAAAATATTGATTGTAAGATTAAGTTCACTCGGAGATGTTCTCTTAACGTTGCCCGTTCTCGGGGCGTTAAAAAGAGAATTCCCCGAAAAAAATTTTTCTTTTGTCGTCAATAAACAGTATTCCGACGCGGTAAAATTTCATCCCGCCTTGAATTCAATTTTCGAATACGACAGAGATAATCCCGAAACTACAATCGAAAAATTGCTTGCCGAAAAGTTCGATTTCATTATCGATTTACAGAACAATCGCCGTTCCTCGAAAATAGTTAAAAGTCTCGGCGCGCCCGTTCGCGTTTTTAAAAAGCCCGATTTGAAAAAATTTTTACTCGTTCATTTCAAGTTGAATTTATTCGACGAAATAAAAAGCGTTCCCGAACTTTACGCTTCCGCCGCGGAGCCCGCCCTGAAAGTGAATTACGATGACTTTGAATTCTTTTTGCCCGAAAGGAAAGCGAAACACGTTCCTGAAAAGAAGAAAATTTGTTTTTGTCCCGGCGCGCAACATTTTACCAAGCGTTATCCGACGGACTACTTTACGGAATTGGGACGAATGTTGCAACGCGACGGTTTCGAAATTCATCTGCTCGGTGGAAAAGCGGATAAGGAAATTTGCGGTGAAATTTCGGCGGCGTTATCCGGTGCGGAAAATAAAAGCACGGACGACGATTTGTTTGCGCTTGCTCGCGAATTTGAAACTTGCGCGGTTGCCGTTTGCAACGATTCCGGATTGATGCATTTAGCCTCGGCCGTGGGAACGCCCGTTATCGCTTTATTCGGTTCGTCCGTTCGCGAATTCGGTTTCGCGCCTTTCAGTCGCAAAAGTTTATTGTTAGAAAATAATTCTTTATCTTGCAGACCGTGTTCGCACGTCGGTCGCCCGAAATGTCCGAAAGAACATTTCAAGTGTATGCTCGAATTGAAACCGAAATACGTTTACGAAAAATTTACGGAATTTTACAAAGCGAATGTATAAAACATATTTGTTCATATACGAATATCTTTTTCTGCCGTTGTTCGCCATTGCAATGAACCTCCTTGCGTTGTTTAACGCGAAAGTCAAACGCGGCATCGACGGAAGGAAAAGAATGTTCGAAAGATTGATAATCGACGTTCAAGATTTGGACAAACGCAAGAAACTGATTTGGTTTCATTCGGCGTCGCTCGGCGAATTCGAACAAGCCAAACCGATTATCGAACATCTGCATTCCTTGGGAATTTACAATATACTTGTCACTTTCTTTTCACCTTCGGGATACGAAAATTCAAAAAATTACAAGTACGCCGATATTATCACTTATTTACCTTTCGATAAAACGGGATTGATTCGAAAGTTTTTGCTTTACGTAAAACCGTCGCTTGTCGTTTTTATGCGCTACGACGTTTGGCCGAATTTGCTGTACCAACTCGGACGAAAGAACGTTCCGACCCTGCTTGTGGACGCCACATTGCGCGAATCGCTGATAAATTCGTTTTTCGTAACGAAAAGTTTTTACAGAAAGTTGTACAACGACATTACTCGCATTTTAACCGTCACGCAAAAGGATAAGGAAAATTTCATTGCGCTCGGAGTTGAGAAAAGTAAGATTGACGTTGCGGGAGATACGCGTTTCGACAGGGTTTACGGCAAAAGTCGCGAAGCAAGCAAAAAGAATTTGCTCGACAAAGAAATCTTCGGCGAAAAACCCATTTTTATTATGGGAAGTTCGTGGGAAGCCGATGAGGAAGTTGTTTTTCCCGCGATAAAAAAATTGTACGATTTCGGTTACGAATTTGTTACGATTGTCGTTCCGCACGAACCGACGTCCGCGCACATCGAAGGCGTGGAGAATTATTTTCGCAACGATTACGAAACAATTCGTTTTTCGGAAATGCGGAATTACAAATCGCAACCGATTATTATCGTCGATTCAATCGGCATTTTGCTTTCGCTTTATTATTATTCGGACATTGCGTACGTCGGCGGAAGTTTCAAGCAAATTCACAACGTGCTTGAACCGGCGGTTTTCGGCGTTCCCGTTTTGTTCGGACCGAAAATAGAGACAAGCAGAGAAGCGAACGACCTTGTTAAACTCGGTTCGGGAATTATCGTTCGCGATAAAAAAGAAGCGTACAAAAAATTGCGCTTTTTGCTTTCCAACGAAAAGGAGCGTGAAAAACTCGGCGAAATTTCAGCCGAATATGTGAAGCGCAACGTCGGCGCTACGGAAAAAATTGTTTTGGAATTACACAAATTCGTTTGATATGGCAAGCGGAATAAAACTCGAACTTATCGACGAATTGCGCGAAATGGGAATAACGGACGAACGCGTGCTGAAAGCCTTTCTCGAAGTGCCGCGCGAAGAGTTCGTTCCCGAATCGCTGCGAACTCACGCATACGAAAACATCGCGCTTCCGATTGGCTACGGACAAACCATTTCGCAACCTTACACCGTGGCTTTTATGACGCAAGCGCTCGGAATTGAAAAAGGGGACAAGGTTCTCGAAATCGGCACCGGCTCGGGTTACCAAGCGGCAATCCTCGCCGCAATGGGCGCGCAAGTTTTTAGCGTGGAACGCTCTCTCGAACTTTACAACAAAACGTTCAAACTGCTCGACAAATTCAATTATAAAATAATTATGAAATACGGCGACGGCACTCTCGGCTGGAAAGAACACGCGCCGTACGACAAAATAATTGTTACGGCTGGCGCGCCGAATATTCCCGAAACGCTTGTCGAACAATTGAAAATCGGCGGCAGAATGGTTATTCCCGTCGGAGATAAAAATTCGCAAAAAATGGTTTTGCTAACGAAAAATGAAGACGGCACGGAGATTAAGGAATTTCCGAATTTCAGATTTGTGCCGCTAATCGGGAAGGAAGGATGGAAAGACGCGTAATCGTAATTGTCGGACCGACCGCTTCGGGTAAAACCGCGCTCGCTATCGCCGTTGCGAAAAAACTCGATACGGAAATCATTTCCGCCGATAGCAGACAATTTTACAAAATGCTCGATATCGGAACGGCGAAACCGACCGAAGAAGAATTGGCGTCGGCGGTTCATCATTTTATTGATACGCACGACATTGCGGACGCTTACAACGTTAGCAAGTTCGAAGAAGACGCGCTCGCAGTAATTAGAGCGTTGCACGAAAAAGAGAAAATTCCCGTTGTTGTCGGCGGTTCGGGACTTTACGTTCGCGCCGTTGTTGACGGAATAATGAACGCGGTTTCAACCGACGAAGAATATCGCGAAAAATTGAAACGTTTGCGCGAAGAAAAAGGAAACGAATATTTGCACGGAATGTTGAGCAAAGTTGACCCGATAACAGCCGCGAAGATGCTTCCTCAAAATTGGAAACGCGTAATGCGCGCTTTGGAGGTTTTTCATCTTACGGGAAAATCGATTAGCGAACTTCAAAAAGAATATGAGCGAAAAGACGATTTCGTTTTTTACCAATTCGGTTTGCGACGCGAACGCGCGGAATTGTACGCAAGAATTGAGCGACGCGTGGACGAAATGTTCGACAAAGGCTTGATTGACGAAGCGAAACGCATTTTGGCGGCGGGTTACGATAGAAATCTAAACGCTTTGAACACCGTTGGATACAAGGAAGTTTTCGATTATCTCGAAGGGAAAATTACGCTTGAAAAAGCGAAAGAATTAATAAAACGAAACACGCGGCGTTTCGCGAAAAGACAAATGACTTGGTTCGGAAAAGACGAAAGAATTAAATGGCTTGACGCGGACGACCGAACCGATTACGAAGCGCTTGCGGAGAAAATCTTGGAAACGATTGAGAAGGAAGGGCGATGATAGTAGGTATCGGGACGGACATTGTGGAAGTGAAACGAATTGCAAAGAGCGCGGAAAAATACGGGGATAAATTTTTGAATAAAATTTTCACCGAAAACGAATTGCGAAGCGCTACCGGGAAAAAGAACAAATTTCAGCATCTTGCCGGAAAATTCGCCGCGAAAGAAGCGGTGGTGAAATCGCTTGCCGAATGTTGCGCGCGCGGTTTCAATTGGCACGATATGGAAATTTTAAATAATGAAAACGGCGCGCCTTACGTCGTTTTACACGGAAAGTTTTCGGAATATGTTTCGGACGGGAAGTCGTTGAAAATAAGCATCAGTCACACCGACACGCACGCGGTCGCTTTCGCCGTGCTTGAAAAATAAGGAAGTGCGTGCAATCGCACTTTTGTTTCGGGCGATTGCGCTCTTTTTGCGAATTGATGTTAATCGAACTAACTTTTCCGCTTTTCGCCTTATTGATGGTTTCCCGAATTATCGCAATTTATCGATTAATGTCGTTAATCGTTTCAAATCTTTGTTTAATAAATATTATTTTTAATGTGAGAATTTATTAGAATTTGGAAGCGGATATGAAAAAAACGGCGGTTGTGTTTTTCGTTCTCTTTTTTTCGGCTTACGACTTTTTCGCCCAAGCCGATTACGTAAACAAAGCGGCAAAAGCGAAAGCCGTTAATCCGAAAATTTATTTCGATGCGTACAATTACGCCGCTTCCGATTCGGGTAAAACGAAAATCAGAATTTTTTTCCAAGTGCCTTTCACAAGTCTTTCTTTCGTTAAGAAAAACGGAAAGTTCGCAAGCCTTTACAGTATCGAAGTAGCGTTTTACGATTCCTCCGGTTCTCGAATGCTTTTTGAAAAAATTTGGAAAGAACGCGTTTTCGTGAGGGATTATTCCAAAGCGATTAACCGAAACAATTTTAATTTGACTTACAAGGAAATCGAACTCCCTCCCGCTTTTTACAAACTGAAAATAACATTGATTGACAAGTACGCGTTGAGCAAAGTGCATTTCGTTAAGAAAATCCGCGTGCGTAAAATCGACCCCGCTTTCGGTGTGAGCGATATTATGCTTTTCGATAGGAAAATCAAACGCGGCGGAAAAGAAGAACTCGTGCCGAACGTGAAAAACATTGTAACGACAGGGTCGGATTCCCTGAACGTTTTTTATTACGCTTATTCGAATAAGGACAGAAACGTTTTGATAAATTATCGATTGTACTCATTTAAGAGCGACGAAGCCTTTATCGTCAACGAATCGGTTTTGCTTAAAAAGGGGAAAAATAAAATGGCTTATACGATTAAGCCCGTTAATTTTAAACTGGGAAGATATAATATTCGCATAATGATTACGGACGATGCAACGGGCGAAAAATTGGCGATTGCCAAAAATATTTTCGCGCGGATAAAATTTTTCCCGCCTTCTATTACCGACCTCGATTTGGCGATAAGGGAAATGCAATACATCGCCACGCCGACACAAATCGACGATATGCTTTCCACGAAAGATTACGGCGAACGGTTGCGGAAATTTGAGGAATTTTGGAAGAAAAAAGATCCGTCGCCCGGCACGCCGATAAATGAAGTGCTTTACGAATATTACCGTCGCGTGGAATACGCCAATAAACATTTCAAACATTATTTCCCCGGTTGGAAAACCGATATGGGAAAAGTTTATATTACGTTGGGACCTCCGCATCAAATCGACAGACACCCGCTTGAACTCGATTCGAAACCTTATGAAGTTTGGTATTACTACGATATAAATCGCGAATTTGTTTTTGTCGATGAAACGGGATTCGGCGATTACAGATTGATCACTCCGCTTTACGGCGATTGGTATCGTTACAGAAATTAATTGAACAAAGGGAAAATATGGTTATTACGATTACATTAAATCCGCTTTTGGAAAAAAGATATTTCGTGGATACGTTCGAAAAAGGGAAAACGTATCGCGTTTTGCATTCGGAATATGCCGCCGGCGGCAAAGGCGTAAACGTAAGCAGAGAGTTGAATTTGTTGGGGATAAAAAATCTCGCGGTCGTTCCTATCGGCGGAAATAACGGTAAAACTTATCGGCAAGTCCTTGAACACGAAGGAATAAATTATTACGCTTTTTCGGTAAAATCGGAGATGCGCGAAGCGGCGCTGATAATAGAAAACGAAAAGCGCGTTACTACTTTCATCGGCGAAAGCGCGCCGTTTTCCGAAACCGAAATTCGGAAGATAATCGAAAAAACAAATAAAACATACGAAAACAGTTCCGTAATTCTCTTTGCGGGGTCGGTGCCGAACGAAGAAGCGGCTGAAATTATTTGCGAAGGAATAAAACGCGGCAACGAACTCGATAAAATCACTTTTCTCGATACTTACGGCGCGCATTTGGCGCGTTGCCTTGACGCGCGACCTTTCGCCGTGCATAATAATGTGGCGGAAACGGAAAAATCCTTGGGAATTTCGCTCGCTTCGGAGAAGGAGAAAATCGCTTATTTAACTTCTTTGTACGAAAAGGGAATCAAGCACGCTTATTTGACGGACGGACGAAATCCCGCCTACGCGATGAAATTCGGATATCTTTATAAAATTATTCCGCCCGAAATTGACGAAATCGATCCGACGGGGAGCGGCGACGTTTTTGTGGCGGGCGTAATTCACGGAATTGAAAAAGATAATGTTTTCAACGATTTTGTAAAATACGCGATTGCTCTCGCAAGCAAAAACGCGGCGAAACTCGAAACGGCGAAAGTGAAATTCGACGAAGCCGACGACTTGCCGACGAAAGTGGAGATAAAGGAAATCGGACGTAAGATGAAAGTTATCGACGATTCGCCGAATTATTAATTTGCACGTATGAGAATTTCCGCGCGGAAAATATTATTTCTTTTCCTAATGTTTGTCGTCAATTTTTTCGCGCAGGGCAAAATAAATCTTGAAATAAAAAGCGGCGGCAAACTCGCGGAAAAAACCTACAAGAAAATCGCTTTGGCGCGTCCGATAAGCGTTAAAGACAAAAATCTTCCCGATACGTTAAGCGCGCGAATTTATAGGGAGTTGCGCGAACTCGGATATTTTTTCCCGAAAGTGAAAATCGATTCGCTTGCTTACGCGCGCGATTCTTCGTCCGTGTTCGTCAGAATCGTAATCGACGAAAGAAGGCAAAGTATTGTTAAATCCGTAAGCGTTCAGGCGGATACGCCCGAAGACTCGTCGTATGTTTACGAAAAACTTGCCTGGCAAATAGGTCTGCCTTTTCAACCCGCGATTATGCGACATATTTTTTCCGAAATCTTGAAGAAATACGAAAATAACGGTTTCCCGTTTGCGCGATTGAAAATCAAAAGCGTGAAATGGTTGCCTGCAAACGATTCGGTAAAAGATGCGGCTTTATTTATTGAATTCAGGAACGGCCGAACAAGCGTAATTGATTCGATTGTCGTCAAAGGCAATACGAAGACCAAAGATTATGTAATTATCAGAAACGCGCGAATAAAGAAGGGCGAAGTTTATTCGCGAAAGAAAATTTTCGATGCCGTTGCGAATCTTGCGCGACTCGGTTTTTTCAAAAAGATTTCCTTCCCGAAATTTTACTACAATTCTCAAAACAAAGGCGTGCTTGAATTTTACGTGGAAGAAAAGAACACGAATGTTTTCGACGGAATTGTCGGATACGTTCCGAAGCGTAACGATGCGCCCGGTTATTTGACGGGATACGTGAAAATGAATCTGTCCAATATTTTCGGGACGGAGCGCGCGTTCGGTTTCGAATGGAAAAAAATCGACAGATATTCTCAATATTTCGATATTAAGTATAAAGAGCCTTGGCTTTTCGGAATGCCGCTGAATTTAAATCTTTCGGTAATGCAACGAACTCAGGACACAAGTTACGTTCAGCGTAAATACGGCGCGGTTTTCGAATATCTTGCGACAAGCAAACTTCACGCCTCGCTTTTGTATTCTTTCGAAGAAACCGTTCCGTTCGAAAACGCCGCCGTCGTTGTCAAACATTCGGTTTTCAATACAAGCGGCGTTAATTTTTTTTACGATACGCGCGACGACGTGCTAATTCCCGCAAGCGGTTATTTGATTAACACAACGTTGAAGTATAGCCGCAAAAACGTTTTGAGCGAAACTTCCGAAGAAGGCGACGATAATCAATACAGAATTGAAGCGGACGCGGCGGCATACGTCAGACTTTACAGAACGAATATCGCGGCTCTCGGATTGCATTATCGAAATGTGGAAGGCAAGAAACTTGAAATAAGCGATTTGTATCGTTTCGGCGGCACGAATTCGTTACGCGGTTTCAATGAAGATATTTTTTCGGGAAACGTGATTGCTTGGAGCAATCTCGAATATCGCTTGCTTCTTTCCCGCGATTCTTATTTGTTCGCGTTTTTCGATTCGGGATATTTTTACAACAAAGTGCTGAAAGATAATCCCGGCGCGGTGTGGGAGAATTTTACGTACGGTTACGGCGCGGGAATCAGTTTCTCGACGGGCGTGGGAATAATGAAAGTTAGTTTCGCGCTCGGCGAAGGCGACGCGTTTTCACAAGGAAAAATTCATTTCGGAATAGCGGGCGGATTTTAAAAATAATTTTTTATCTGAACTCGCAAAGGTATATTTAAGGATTGAATTTTTGAAAAAAGGTTACTGACGAAGGTGGCTCTGTGAGCGGGGAAACATTCATATCGGAAAAAGAAAAATTAACGGAAAAAATAACGACGTTATTCGAAGAGCCTTTCGAATTTTGCGTTAATTATTCTCGTCTTGTCGAAGAATATGTTCGCAAGGCGGCTTCGGAAATCACCGACGGAATTGCCGTGGTTGCCACGGGGAGTTTTTGCAGACGCGAACTCTCGCCGCTTTCCGATATCGATATAATGTTTCTCGCCGAAGAAAATTTGTCCGAAGATAAACTTGTGAGAATAAAGGCTCTGCTTTCGAATTTATGGAGCGAAGGTATCGAAGCCAGTCACACCGTACGCGCATTTTCCGATATCGATAAATTTTACGAAGAAGATTTGCACTCGTTTACGCAATTTTTCGAAACGCGTTTTCTTGCGGGCGATAGAGCGCTTTACGAAAATTTCAAACTTGCCGTTAAAGAAAAATTGCGTGGCGAAGGCAAAGAGCGAATTTTGGAGCAATTGCTCGACGAAGTGGAGCGTAAAAATAAAAAGTACGGCGTTTCGCCGAAAGTTTTACAACCCAACGTTAAATATTCCGCCGGCGGATTGCGCGACTTGCATCTCGCCGAATGGATTTACATCGTTGAGAAAAATGAATTTCTCGTTACGCAAAAGGAAATTACGCAGACGGAAAATTTCACGGA
Organism: uncultured Melioribacter sp.; assembly: GCA_964479645.1. Lineage (GTDB taxonomy): Bacteria > Bacteroidota > Ignavibacteria > Ignavibacteriales > Melioribacteraceae > WGAL01. Next base: position 24,588 of record CAYZMW010000145.1, read on the forward strand.
TTTGCTGAGCGAAACCGGAGAATTCGGAAGTTACGAAATCGTAAAGATTAAGGAGAGTTATCGCTTTATTCTCGGCGTGCGCAATTTGTTACATCTGATAAACAAAGGAAGTCGCGACAGATTGAGTTTCGAACTACAAGAAGAACTTGCCGATATTTTAAAAAATTACGGCGGCGATTGGCAGAAATTGATGAGCGATTATTTTTCGGCAAGCACTTCCTTGCACAGATTTTTAAACACGTTGATAAAAAAATGTCGCACGAAAGAAGTGGAACAACTCGCCGATTTTCTTTCGGTCGATATCGACGACAACTTGCGAATTTTTAACGGAATGCTTTACTGCAATAAAAATTGTCCGCTTACGGTTGAAACGATTGTCCGCGTCTTTTATTACAGAGGGCGATACGATGCGTTAATCGCACCCGCTTTGCGAATGAAAATTATCGAATCCGTGGAAAAAGAGGAATCTTCCTACAAAGCGGCGTATGCGTCCACGCCGTTTTTCAGAGAAATTTTTAATCTTGAAAACAACGTCGGGAAAACGCTACGTTCAATGAACGAAATCGGCGTGTTGGGATTAATTATTCCTGAGTTTCAAGATTTAATAGGATTTATGCAACCCGGCGTTTATCACGCGTACACGGCGGACGAACACACGTTAATCGCAATAGAAAAACTCGAAGAGTTGAAAGAATTGCACACGCCGATGGCTAAATTGTTTCACGCGATTGAAGATAAAGACGTGCTCTTCCTTTCCGCGTTTTTCCATGATATAGCCAAACCCGTTAATGTGGAAGGACACGAAATAATCGGAGCCGATATGGCGGATTCGATAATGACGCGAATGGGTTTCGGACGCGGAAAAATCGAAGGCGTGCGTTTTTTGGTCAGACATCATTTGACGATGGAGCAAATTGCGTTCAGAAGAAATTTAAACGACCCCGTAATTCTCGACGAATTTGCGGCGATATTTCCGAACGTCCGAATGCTCGAATATCTCTATTTATTGACTTACGCCGACCTTTCCGCCGTAAATCCAAGAGTTTGGACGCAGTGGAAAAGCGAACTTCTGTATGAACTTTTCAGAAAAACGCATAAAATTCTAACCGAAAAAATAAGCGCGGAAGATTTACTTCACAGTCGTAAAAAGAAATTCGAAAAGAAAATTTTAAAGGAAAAGAAACCCGAAATCAAAGAACATCTTTCGTTGATTGACGATAACGCATACGTGGAAACTTTCACGCGCGAAGAAATTGAAACGCACGTCAATGAAATACAAAAGGGGAAAGACGTTTCGGTTCTCGTCAAGGATGCAGGCGATTATACGAACGTTACCGTCATTACGCGCGATTCAAGTAATTTGCTTTCGCGATTGTGCGGCGCGTTCGCAGTTAGCGACGCTAATATTCACGACGCGAAAATTTTCACGCGGTACGACGGAATAGTTATCGACACTTTTAATGTCAGCGACTTTGTCACCAATAAAAAAATCGCGCCGGAAAAATACGACGCGCTCGAAAGGAAAATAAGGGAAGCGGTGCAAAGGAGGCTTTTGATTGCGAAGGAATTTAAATTGATTCGTTCGCGTTGGAAGCGTTTCGAAAAAAGATTTTTGCGTCGCAAGAAGAAGCCGACCGTGAATTTTATCGAACACGAAAATTTCACGATAATCGAAGTTCACTCGCCGGACAGACTCGGATTGCTCTACAAAATAACGAATACATTGAATTTATTGAGCCTTGACGTTTATTTCGCGAAAATCGTAACGCACGGCAACGACGTGGTCGATTCTTTTTACACTTTAATGAACACGAAAGTGAAAGTGCCCGAAAATTATTACGAATTGATACGTCAACAATTAACCGAAACGATTGAAAATTTTTTAGAGGATTAACAAGTGCATTTTATGAATAAATCTAATCCGATAGGCGTGTTCGATTCCGGTATCGGAGGCTTGACGGTGGTTAAGCAATTAAAGCAGTTTTTACCGAAGGAAAACATTGTCTATTTCGGAGATACCGCGCGCGTGCCTTACGGAACGAAATCGAACTCGACCGTTATCGAATACGCATTGCAAGACGCGCAATTTTTAATTAATAAAAACGTGAAACTTATTGTCGTGGCGTGCAATACGGTTTCGTCCGTTGCGCTCGACGTTTTACGCGAAAAGTTCAGCGTGCCTATTATCGGAATGATTTTACCCGGCGCGAAAATGGCGGAGGCGAAAAGCAAAAACAAACATGTCGGCGTAATCGGCACGGAAGCGACGGTTTCGAATGCGGCGTATTCCAAGGAATTGCTGAAACTCGATGAAAAGATAAGAGTTTACGAAAAGGCTTGTCCGCTTTTTGTCCCGCTCGCCGAAGAAGGTTGGCTCGAACATCCCGCGACCGAACTTATTGCCGAAGAGTATCTCGCGGAACTTCGCGCGCACGGAATCGATACGTTGATACTCGGCTGTACGCATTATCCGCTTCTGAGAAATTTAATTCAAAGAGTAATCGGGGAAGAGGTGGAACTGATAGATTCCGGCACGGCGGCGGCTGTTGTGGTGGAAGATTATTTGCGCGCCGGAAATTTGCTTAACGACTCGGCGACCGAAGGGAACGATTTGTTTTTCGTAAGCGATATGCCCGCGAAGTTCAAACTTATCGCGGAACGTTTCCTTGGCAGAAAAATCACTAATTTGCAAAAAATAGATTTGGAAGAAGAATTAAAAAGAAGTTAGCGACGAAATTATAAAACGAAATACGCGCCGTCGAATTTTCTTCGATAAACGTTTCTGAACGAAAAGCCGTGGGAAACGGCGCTCGCGGCGGTTGTCGAATTCGTTTTTAATTCTTTTTTTGTTAATTTCCCGATTCGAATTAAAGGAGAAATCAAATTAACCGAATGAAAAAATTATCGTTATCCGCAAAAGTTTTAATCGGAGTCCTGCTCGGTATCGCGGTCGGTGTGTTTTTCGGCGAACACGTGGCGTGGCTTTCGATTCTCGGCGATATTTTCATCGGACTGTTGCAAATGACCGTTTTGCCGTACATTATGATTTCTTTGATTGTCAATATCGGCAGATTGTCGATGGAAAGCGCGAAACGGCTTATCAAATACGGATTAATTTTTCTCGGACTGTTGCTCGGCTTGGGTTTGATAGGTTTGTTTATTCTTCCTTTCTCTTTCCCCGAATGGGGTAGCGGAAGTTTTTACAGTAGCGATTTCGTTCAAACGGCGGAAAAATTCGATTTCGTCAAACTTTACATTCCGTCCAATCCGTTTTCTTCGATGAGCAACAACGTTGTCCCCGCGGTGGTGCTTTTCAGTATTTTTATCGGGCTCGGATTGATGAAATTACCGAACAAGGAAGTTTTGTTGCAGCCGCTCGACGTAATGAACAAGGCGTTAAATCAAGTCAATAAAATGATTGTTAAAATTACGCCGCTCGGCGTTTTCGGAATTGCGGGCGGTATCGTGAGTAAATTGAGTTGGCCCGATTTGAGCCGATTGCAAGGCTATTTGCTCGTTTATTTCGCCGCCGTAATAATTATGACGTTTGTCGTTTTGCCGTACGTGATTTCGATTTTCACGCCATATTCCGCAAAAGACGTTTTCAGAATTACGCGTTCGACGTTAATTACGATTTTCGCCACGGGAAAAATAATCGTCGTTTATCCGCAATTAATCGAAGATATTAAGAAAATAATTTCGGAAAAGGGAGGAACCGAAGCCGCTCAAAACGAAGTTGATATTATGATGCCGCTTGCTTATCCTTTCCCGAATTTGGGTACGTTTATGATTTTTATTTTCGTGCCTTTCGCGGCGTGGTACACGGGACACACGCTCTCGTTTTCCGATTATCCGCTCTTTTTGAGTTCCACGCTGTTAAGCAGTTTCGTAGCCCCGATTACGGGCTTGCCGTTCACTCTCGATATTCTCGATATTCCGAAGGAAACCATTAATCTTTTTATGATTTCCACGGTGATTACGGACAGAATTCGCGTTGTGCTCGGCGCGTTCCATTTGATTACGTTAACTTTGCTGAGTATTTCCGCAAGCCGCGGATTGTTGAAAATCAAGAAGAAAAAACTGATTAACGCGTCGATTACCGTCGTCGTTACGTTTTTCCTCGCCGTAACAGCGATGAATTGGATTTTGGCTAAGAATATGGAAAGAATTCCGACGAATGTTGAAATATTGAATCATTTTAAACTTATAAGTCCGCAACAGCCTTACAAGATTTTAAAAGAGAGCGGACCGAACCCCGCGTTAAAATGGCGGGGCGAAAACGTTCTCGGTAGAATTAAGCGGCGCGGGAAAATCAGAATCGGGTTTTACGAAGATGCGATCCCGTTTTCGTTTTACAATGCGGATTCTCAACTTGTCGGGCTCGGAATAGATTTGGCGCATCAATTGGCGAAAGATTTGGAAGTCTCGATAGAGTTCGTTCCTATTCGTCGCGGCAGATTAATAGACGGAGTGAAAAAAGATTATTACGATATTGTTATGTCGGACATTTTCCTTTCCACGAAGTACGCGCAGGAAATTCTTTTTTCCAAGCCGTATTTGACCATTTCACTTGCGCTTGTAACCCCGAAAGAAAACGACGATTTGAACACGTTCGAAAGCGCAACGAAATTGGATAGTTTTACAATCGGATATTTCGAACGTAACGAAGTGGCGGAAGAATACGCTTCATTTTTCGGAAATGCGAAAATTCACCCGATTACAAGTCTTGATGAGTTTTTTAACGGCGTAACGAAAGACAGCGTTAAAATCGACGCTTATTTGACAAGCGCGGAAAGAGCAAGCATTCTGACAATCATTCACCCGGGTTATAAAGTCGTAAACCCGCTTCCGTATCATATACAAAACGCGCTTGTTTTTCCGCTTGCGCAAAGCAACGTTTGGAAGCGATACATTGATAATTGGATAGAATACAGAACAAAAGACGGCACGATAAATCGTGTGTACGAACAGTGGATACTCGGGCACGAATACAAAAAAAGGGAACGCCCGTGGAGCGTTTGGGACGATATTATCATGCCGATGTTCTCTAATGAAAATAGTAGGAGTAAAATATGATAAAAAAAATATTGTTGGTTTTGACAGTTACAATCTTCTCGTTTGTAAACGGGTTCGCACAAAATCCCGATTTCGCATTATCGCAAGCGGAAAAGGACAGTCTTCTGAAAAATTACAATCAAATTTTTCCCTTTTGGGGAAGAAACGTAATTGAAAAAGGTTTCGATATTCCGTATCCCGTGGGCGTGAACGCGAATTATATTTATATGGACCAGGGGATTCTTATCGATAATTTGGGATTGAGTTTCGGCGATAATCCCACCGTGCCTATGGGCGATTTTATTAAATTCGGCGACAACCGAACGGTGATTAATTCCGTTAACGCCCGCTTTGATTTGTGGGTTTTCCCTTTCCTGAATTTGTACGGAATGATAGGCGAAGGTTGGTCTTCGACAACGGTGAATTTGACCGACCCTATCGGATTAAAAACGACGGTTGACCAAAAAGGCGTTTATTACGGCTTCGGCGCAACGACCGCCGTGGGATATAAAAAAACTTGGATTTCATTCGACGGGAACGTTTCGTGGACGGATTTGGAAAAACTCGAAGACCCCGTGCAAGTTTTTGTAGGCGGAATAAGAGTGGGACAAACTTTCAGAGTGATGAAAACCCACCGACTTGCAATTTGGGCGGGTGCAATGTATCAAAAGTTCGATACTGGAACGCAAGGCTCGGTGAAACTCTCCGAAGTTTTACCCGGAACAATTCACGATAAAATCAACAACATTCCCAATCAACCGGGTTTTGACGAATTGCCCGACAGAGTAAAAGACGCGATTTTGGGAATAATAGACGATTACAATAATCGCTATGACAATGCGAAACTGAATTACAGCATTGACAAAGGACCTGAGACGCCGTGGAATCTGCTCTTCGGTGCAAATTACGAATTTACCAAAGCGTGGCAACTTCGCGCCGAAGCGGGATTAATAGGACGTTGGTCGCTTTTAATTAATTTGAATTACAGATTTTCGCTGTAATTATTCGCATCGCTTTTTTGATTTAATAAAATAAAATGAACGGGTTCGTTCGAAAAATATCGGCGCTTTTTCTTATGGCGTTCATTACGAATGTGTTCGCTCAAAATTCCGCTGATTCCACCTCGCGCGGAAAAATGAACGTTTTCGGTTATCCTTATTTGTTTTATACTCCCGAAACCGAACTCGCTTTCGGCGTCGGCGGAATAGCCACTTTTTACTTGGGGAAAGATGTTTTTTTACGTCCGTCGAAAATTGTGGTTGCGGGTTATTATACGACGAACAAACAGTATTCGTTCAGCGTCGATCCTCAATTTTATTTTTTGGGGAATAAATATTTTTTTTCAATGTCAATCGAATACGAATACACGATTGATAAATATTACGGGATAGGAGGCGATACGCCCGAAATCGTAAATCCCGATTACGAAGCGAATATTTTTCTCGTTTCACTCGAATTTCAACTTCCGTCGTTTTTCGGACTTGCATACAAATCGGGTTTTATTCTCGATTACAAGGATTTTGAAATTGTCGATAGAAAAACAAATCCGTATTTGACGAATGTCAGCCTAATAGCGAACGGCGGAAAGACTTTCGGACTTGGCGCCCTTGCGGTTTGGGATTCGCGGAACAGCATTTTTTTCCCGACGGTCGGTAATTATACGAAACTTAAAGCCGAATTTTTTATGGACGCGCTCGGAAGCGATTACGACTTCAATATTTACGAAATCGATTTGCGTCAATATTATCCCGTATTCGAAAGGAACACTTTCGGATTTCAATTTTTCGGCAAATTTACGGGCGGTTCTCCTCCTTTTTACGAACTTGCCGCTCTCGGCGGACAATATCTGATGCGCGGCTATTACGAAGGACGCTTCCGCGACAAAAATTACCTCGCCGCACAAATTGAATATCGTCGTTACGTTTGGAGAAGAATCGGCATCGTCATTTTCGGCGGGGCGGGTAACGTTGTTTCGCTTCTTTCCGATTTCCGATTTCGCAACTTGAAGTATTCTTACGGGTTCGGATTGAGATATCAATTCAATATCAAGGAAAAAGTGAACTTACGTGCCGATTTCGGATTTGGAAAAGAAACCTCGGGCGTTTATTTTGGGATAGAAGAAGTTTTTTAAATTTTGATTTGAGGACGAATGAATAAATTTTTGTTAAAAATTTTGTTCGCCGCGTTTTTGCCTTTAATGACTTCCGCTCAATTTTCAGCGGGAATTTTCGGCGATATTGCAAGCGCCACTATTTCGGGCTCCGCACCGTCGGGAATGAAGTTTTCGCGCGTTATGAATTTCGGCGGCGGTTTCATTCTCGATTATCGCCTCAACGATGAAATAAGCGTCGGCGTTCAGCCTTCTTTTGTTGCACGCGGTACGACGGTCGCGTACGATTTGCCAAGTTACCAAGAACCGCGCGACAGTATGCAATTGACGCTAAGTTATTTTTCTCTTCCGTTGATGGTGAAGTTTTGGGCGAATAAAACCGTTTATGTCGCAGGCGGAGCGGAATGGGCGTATTTGAGTGACGCCGAAGCGGAAAACGTTAATGTGGCGGGAAAAGTCAATGTTAAGAATTCGATAAATAAAACCGATATTCTGATTAATTTCGCCGTGGGATTTGTATTTGACGTCTCCGATTTTAATTTGTTTTTCGAAGGAAGATATTCCCAGAGCGTAACGAACGGACACAAATATCCCGAAACGTCGGAGTCGCAATTGCCGGCCGATTTCAAAAATTCCTCGTATCATTTGATATTCGGAGTCATGTATGATTTTTAATCTGAATAAAAATAAAATGGCAAAAAAAATAATAATTCTTTTTTCTCTGATTTCGTCGATAAATGTTTTTTCGCAAGATGCGGGCGATGCAAAAGTCACTCGTCCAATGTTAAACGGGCATAAATTCGTTGTTAATAATTTTGTAAGTTCTCCGTTTGTCAATACGTTTTTCAGAAATACGCTCGGTTTCGGGCAAGCGGTCGATTTGAACGTTCCGATACTCTACATTGACGGCGAACCCGTTGCGGGTTTGCGGGGCGATATTTCTTTTCTTACCGTGGATTTCGAATATCAATATGCGATTAACAATTGGGCGGGCATTTTCGGAAAAATCGGTTTACTCACAAGGTTCGGAACGGAGGCGCAATCTTTGGTCGCTCAGGGGCTTAACGCTTCCTACGGAATGGAACTCGGTTGGCTTTTTAACGTTTACAAGAGCAAAAAAGTAGTGATTTCACTAACGGCGAATTTGTGGAACAAAAGCGGTACCGTTCTCGATTTGTACGACTTCGTAAAGGAGATAATCGACAGTAGCGGACTAACCGAAGATAATAATTTACTTTATTCGCACGATTACGTTCAGGGCGGGGGAGGAATACGCATGGCATGGGCTCCGAAATCGTATCTCGGTGTTAACGGCTTGTTTGAACTTGCTTACGGCGAATCGATAGATAATGTTATGAAAAACGAATTGTACTATAAGTTGGGTTTATCCGTAGATTACGACATCAGAGCGCACAACCCGGACGTCCCGTTGGGTTTTTCTCTCGGCGCGGTGCTTGATTCGTTTGCGCGTTCCGACGACAGCGCCGTGGACGATAATTCGATTGTGATTTTTTTCAGAACCGCATACACCGGGCGCGACGATTTGCTCATAAGTTTCGATATGGATTGGTCGCGTTTGCCGCTTTCGACCGTTTCGGAAAGATTGAAAACCATGACGGGATTGATTACGATTGAATATTATTTCTGATAAGAAGATGAGTTCGCACGTCCGGCAAAAATATCTTTTTCTCACGACTCTTTTTTTGAGCATTTTTTCTTCCGCGCAAGTAAGAACCGATTATGTCACTCAAATTCAATTCGATTTAAATCCCTCTTACGTTTTTAATCCGGGTTTTCAGATTTCGGGGGAAATAGGTTACCAAAAACAAATGGTAAACGACGGTTGGACTCAAATTACATTTACACCTTACGTCAGAACCTGGCTTGGAAAACGAATGAATTTTTATGTCGGAATAGGGAATTACTACACGTTCAACGAAGTTATTAACGACCGTTGGGAAATTCGTCCTTATCAAGCCATGGCTTTTCGTTTCCCAAGCGGAAACTTTACGTTGCGGCATCGCATTAGACTTGAGGAACGCTTCGATTTCGACACGGGCACTTGGGAATCGGAAAATGAGATTCGCGCGCGTTACAGAGTGAGCTCGTTTTATCGTTGGAACGTTTTCGAAAACGGTAAATATTGGGAAGCCGACGTCGCGGCTGAATTTTATTTTAACTTGAACGGCGGTAATACTCAGTTTCAAGAGCAAGCGAAAGTAACGTTCG
>CAYZMW010000146.1:0-5006 GCA_964479645.1 uncultured Melioribacter sp.
TTGACCGAAGTCGATGCGTATCATCAGTTGGGACACAAAGTGATGTGGCTGAACATTCTTTCTTTCGTTCTCGCAAGTATGCTCGTAAAAACGAAAATAGCGAAACGTTTCGCGCTTTGGCTGATTGTAAAATTCGGCAAAAACGCCACGATGATTTTTTTGAGTTTCATCGTGATTAATCTCGTGCTTTCGGCGTTCATTTCTGCGACAACGGCAAAAGCCGCAATTTTGCTTCCGATTTTCATGGTAATCGCCGCGGTTTACGGAGCGACCGGCGGAAAGAATAAAAACAACTTCGGACGAAATCTCGTTTTGCAAAATCTTTTTCAAATCAATATTTCGGCAAGCGGATTTATCACGGGTTCGGGCGCGAATTTACTTGCCGGCGCGATGATTGCCGCCGCAATCGGCGCGGACGATTTCCTTTACGCCGATTGGTCGATTGCCGCGCTTCCGCTCGCGCTTATTTTGATTTTCATCGGTTGGTTCGTCGGAACGAAAATAATTTTTCCGCTCAAACCCGAAGAACGCAAACCGCAAATAGAAGGCGGAATGGCGAAATTGAAAGCGGAATTGCAAAAAATGGGTCCGGTGAAACTCGAAGAAATGAAAGCGGTTCTGATTTTTCTCGTCGTTCTCGCACTTTGGGCTACAGACCGTTATCACGGCATCAGCAAAACGGCTGTCGCTTTTCTTGGTGCGGTTGTGGCGCTCTTGCCGAAAATAGGCATCGTAAAATGGAACGACGTCGATATTCCGTGGCACTTGCTTTTGTTCTCGGCGGGCGCTTACACGCTCGGCGCGGGATTAAAAGAAACTTCGCTCGCTTCAATCAGCGTCAATTCCCTTTTCGATACGCTCGGACTTACGCAAGATACGTCGTTCTGGGTGCTTTATTTATTGCTCACCGCAGCGATGATTTTCAGTTCGCTTATTTTTCAATCCAAAACAATGCGCACGCTTATTTTTGTCCCCATTGCAATCGGCGTTGCGCAACGTTACGGCTTGAGCGTAATGAGTTTGGCGTTTCCTGTCGCGCTTTTAATCGAACACGTTTACGCGCTACCGTTTAACAGCAAACCAGCCGCCTTGCTTTACGTTACCGACCATTACACGTGGGCGGACACGTTTAAGTTCGGCGTCACGATGCTTGTTATCGGCTGGATTATGATTATTATTTGGGGTGAAACTTGGCTGCGTTTTCTCGGCTACACGCCGAACGGAGTTTTCGGAATTTTTTAACTAATTAGGAAGAATATAAAATTTTATTGTTCACAAACAAAAGGATAAAGAGATGAAAAAAACAATCTTGACAGTAATAGCGATGGTTGTCGCGTTTTCGATTTCCGGCTATTCCCAAGTGCACAAAAAAGATGTTATCACGGTGCCCGGTTTTTCGGAATGGCGACACGGCATTTATTTCTGGCGTTCGGAAGACAAGCAATTCGCAGGACGTTTCGACGGACGCGCGTTTCTCAACGGCGCATATTTTTTCGAAAACAAATCGGAAGTTTTCAGCAACGGAACACATTTGCGTAAAGCGCGTTTCGCAATTAAAATGTTAATGTGGAAAAATTGGTACACCGAATGGGATTTCGATTTCGCCGACGGCGCGCCCGAAGTGAAAGACATGTATCTCGGTTACGTCGGTTTTAAAAATTCATATACGAAATTCGGACATTTCAAAGTGCCGTACGGACTGGAAATCTTAACCTCGTCGCGTTATATTCCCTTCCCCGAAAGATATTACGGCGCTCTCGCTTTCAAATTGGGAAGACGCATGGCGATTGAGCACGGTCGCTGGGGTGACAATTGGAACGTTCGCGTGGCGCTCTTCGGACAAACTTTCGACGACCAAAAGAACAAAACCAAAAATGAAACGGGCGGCGGTTTAGCCGCAAGAGTGGCTGCAGCTCCGATTAACAAAGAGAACATGATTTTGCACATCGGCGCTTCCGCCGTTTGGGACAGACCCGACGACGAAAGTTGGCTCGTCGATTTCGACGCCGAACCCGAAACAAAAATCGGCGATTACGAAGTGTTGAAAACTCCGAAAATCAAAAACGTAAACCATAATTACCGTTTCGGTTTCGAAGGCGCTTTCGTTTACAATAATTTTCATCTCCAAGGAGAATATCAAATCGTTAACGTTTACAGAAATAACGATTTGTCCAGCGCGACTTTCGGCGGCGGTTATGTTTACTTGCTTTGGGATATCACAGGCGAACACAGAAAATGGGACAACGAACAAGGCGAATTCGGGCAATTGTTCCCGAACCCCGCGAACAAATACGGCACGTGGGAACTCGGATTGCGTTACAGTTATCTTTCCCTTTCGGACGAAGATGCAAGTATTTACGGCGGCGTAGGTGCGAACTACACCTTCGGCGTTAATTGGTATCCTAACGCCAATATTGTTTGGCAATTAAATTATACTTATGTTCAAACTTCGGAACATTCGAAAATCGGAGAAGACAACTTTTCGTACATACAATTCATGACAAAATTTTTCTTCTAAAAAGAAAGGAGCAACAAAATGAAACTGAAAAACTTATTTGCGTTACTGTTGATTTTCGCCGTCGCTTTTGTCGGTTGCGATGTTAACGACACTAACGACGACAACGACAATGACGATAATAATTCGGGCGAATACCACCTTTACATTAACGAATTCATGGCAAGCAACGATAACGCTTACGCCGATGAAAACGGTGAGTACGACGATTGGATCGAAATTTACAACGCGGGCGATAAAGAAGTTGACATTGCCGGCATGTACGTATCCGATAACGTTGACGAACCGGGCAAATATCAAATTCCCGCTGGGAAAAGCGACTTGACGAAAATTCCCGCCGGCGGATTCCTTATTTTGTGGGCTGACGGTCAGCCGGACCAAGGTGTGTTGCACGTCGATTTCAAATTAAGTAGCGGCGGCGAAGCGATTGTGCTTACCGACAAAGACGGTTCGACGGTTCTCGACCAACACGTTTACGAAGCGCAGGAAACGGATATTTCTGAGGGACGCATGCCCGACGGCGCGGACACTTGGGTGAAATTCTCCGAACCTACCCCCGGCGAAAGCAACAATAGCGCTTCGACGGACGTTCCGCCCGTTATTTCTAACGTGGCGGTTTCTCCCGCAACTATTAATCCCGGCGACGAAGTAACCGTCAGCGCAACCGTAACCGACGAAAATAACGATATTCAAACTGTAAGCGTAACTTACGCGGTTAACGGCGGCGACGAAACAACGGTTTCAATGACGGCGAACGGAGACGAATATTCCGCCTCCATCGGTTCTTTTAACGACGGAAGTCAAGTTTACTTCTTCGTAAAAGCGGTCGACTCCAAAAATATGACCGCGATTTCCGACACCGTTTTCTTCTCAGTCGGTTATATTCCTCCGACGTTATACATCAATGAATTCATGGCAAGTAACGATGCTACGATTGCCGATGAAAACGGCGAATACGACGATTGGATTGAAATTTACAATCCGAACGACGAACCCGTAAACATTGCGGGCTTTTATATCACCGACGATTTGACGGATATGACCGCTTGGCAAATCCCCGATACGGATTCAAGCGCGACCACAATTCCGGCGGGCGGCTTCCTTTTGCTTTGGGCTGATAAAGATACCGACCAGGGCGTTTTGCACGTCAACCTTAAATTAAGCGGTGACGGCGAACAAATCGGTTTGGTCGCTCCAAACGGAACGACGTTTATCGATTCGCTTACGTTCGGAGAACAAACGACTGACGTTTCTTACGGAAGATATCCCGACGGAAGCGACAATTGGCAATTTTTCGAAAATCCGACTCCTGGAGCGTCTAACAATTAACGATGAAATTCGCTCTTGTTAATATTGTCGTTTTGTTGATACTGACAAGTTGCAAAGTGGAGGATTCGGTTACGGAACCGTCGCCGGATTCTCCCTTTCTTGATAAAATTGCGGAGTACGAAACCGCCGTGCCCGAACCCTCCGGTTTAACGCTCGACGCAAGCGGGAAATATCTTTGGACGGTCTCGGATAATACGAACCAAGTTTACAAACTCGATTTAAAAGGTGACATCGTTAAAACCCTTGATTTTATTGGCGACGATTTGGAAGGAATTACATACGATAAGAGGACTAACTCTCTTTGGCTTGCAGAAGAAGAATTGCGTCAACTTGTAAACATCGACACGAACGGAAACGAAATTGCAAGATTCGATATTAAAAATCTCGAAGGTTCGGGCAATAGCGGAATAGAAGGCGTTTGTCTTGACAACGAATTCCGATTCGACGTATTAAACGAAAAAGAACCCGCACTTTGGGCGAAACTCGATACGTCTTTCTCGGCAAATTCGGTTCGCACGATTCCCGAAGTAGAGGATTTATCGGGTATTACTTTTTACATGAACGATTCATTCTTAATTGTAAGCGACCAATCGCAAAAACTGATATGCTGGTCGCCTTTCGCAGAAACCACGAAAGAACACTCCCTCGGTTTTGAAAAAGTCGAAGGAATCGCCTACGACGAAAGAAGCAACACGGTTTACGTAGTTAGCGATAAAACCGCGAAACTCTACGTTTATAAAATCTTGAATTAAACAACTCAATACCACGCACATCAAACAGTTTTTAATGGACTACGGAAACCCCGATTTGAACGAATTTCCACGAAATTGGGAATTGGTCGGATGATTGACTGATTGGATGAATGGGTGGTTTAGAAGTTAGAATATAGAACACGGATGACACGGATTTCAAAGGATTTCCACGGATTGAAAATCATTAGTCCTTGCGAGGAGACCTCCCGCCACAGCGGGAGGACGACGAAGCAATCTGTAGCATTACTGCGCAAACCCAAACAAACACAGTCATTCCGAGTTCCCGCCTTCGGCGGGATCGCAGACAGATTATTTCAACTTTCGGTGACAATTCGACAGATTGCCGCGAGCCTTTGCAAAGTTGAATTTTCTTTTAAGTGATTTTATTCTTGAAGAAGGTAGCAAAAAAA
>CAYZMW010000147.1:0-19170 GCA_964479645.1 uncultured Melioribacter sp.
AAACCTTTCGAAAAATATTCTTAACTTTATCATTTAAATTTCAGAACAAACGGATTGAAAATGCATTTCTCTACGGTCGATTACGTTATTTTCGGAATTTACATCATTGCAATTGTCGGATTGGGATTTTGGGTTTCGCGAACAAAAAAAGGCGAAACGAAAAATTCGCAAGATTATTTTCTCGCAAGTAAAGCGTTGCCGTGGTGGGCAATCGGCGCGTCACTGATTGCCGCGAATATTTCCGCGGAGCAATTTATCGGAATGTCGGGCTCGGGCTTTGCAATCGGACTTGCGATTGCGACTTACGAATGGATGGCGGCGCTGACACTGATTATCGTCGGCAAATTTTTCCTACCGATTTTCATTGAAAAAAAATTATACACAATTCCCGAATTTATTGAACAACGTTTCGGCACAAACTTGAAAACAATACTCGCCGTTTTTTGGGTCGCTCTTTTTATCTTCGTCAATCTCACATCCGTGCTTTTCCTCGGCGGCAAAGCGCTCGATACGATAATCGGAACGGGCGACGGAAGTATGATTAACTACGCGATAATCGCGCTTGCGCTGATTGCCGTTGCCTATTCGCTTTACGGCGGACTTTCGGCGGTGGCGTGGACGGACGTAATGCAAGTGGTCTTGTTGATTATCGGCGGACTGATTACTTCGTTCATCGCAATAAATGCGGTTACTCCCGAAGGCGGAATTTTTCACGGCTTCGAACATCTTTACAAATCCGCCGGCGATAAATTTCATATGATTTTAAGCCGCGACAATCCGCAGTTTAATAATCTTCCGGGCATTGCGGTTCTAATAGGCGGAATGTGGGTCGCAAACCTTTATTATTGGGGGTTCAATCAATACATAATTCAAAGAACGCTTGCGGCGAAATCATTGCGCGAAGGACAACGCGGAATAGTTTTCGCGGCGTTTCTGAAATTGATAATTCCCCTTCTTGTCGTAATTCCGGGCATTGTGGTTTATGTTTTGTTTACGCAACCCGAAGGAACGACAATCATTCCGGGCATCAAGGAAGTTTTTACGAAAGCCGACGGAAGCATCAATTACGATAAAGCGTACCCGTGGTTAATCAGTTATTTTATCCCGAACGGAATAAAAGGACTTGTGCTCGCGGCTTTGACGGCGGCAATCGTTTCGTCGCTTGCCTCAATGCTCAATTCCACTTCCACGATTTTCACAATGGACATCTACAAACCTTACTTCGCAAAAAACGCTTCGGAAAAACAACTTGTTTTAGTCGGGAGAATTACGGTTGCGGTCGCGCTTTTAATTGCCGTATTTATGGCGCCGCTACTTGGCAACATTCCGCAAATGTTTCAGTATATTCAAGAATACACCGGCTTGGTTAGTCCCGGCGTTCTTGCGGTTTTCTTAATGGGACTTTTCTGGAAAAAGACGACGAACAAAGCGGCAATCGTGGGAATTATTCTTTCGATTTTCGTGGCGTTCTTTCTGAAATTCCCTTCGCTCGAACTTCCGTTCCTCGACCAAATGATGTACACGCTTTTAATTACGATTGTAATTATCGTCGGCGTGAGCCTTACGACGAACGAAACGGACGACGACCCGAAAGGAATTCCGCTCACCGCGAAAACTTTCAGAACGGATAAAATTTTCAACGCGGCATCTTACGGCGTAATAATTATCCTCGTTGCGCTCTACGCCATATTTTGGTAAAGATTTTCCCGTTGCCCGCTCGAACTTGGCCGTAAGTTTTCGTAATTTTACATTGTCAATTTCGCGGGGAAATTATGTTTAAGATAATCACAGACGGTTTCGATTACCGTGAACACGTGATATTAAAAAACGGCGAGGGCGTATTATTCCGATTGGCAACCGAAAAAGATTTTCCTTCGATAAAAAAATTCATCAATTCCGTTTCGAAAAAGAGTTTGCGAATGCGCTTTATGGCGGCAATTAACGAAGTCTCCGAAGATACGGTTCGGATGATGTGCGAAGGGAAATTGACCGAAGCCGCTTGTATGCTTGCGATTGTAAAATCCGAAGAAGGCGAAAAAATCATCGGTCTCGGAAATTACATCGGGACGAAAAACGGCAGAGTTGCGGAAGTGGCTTTTTTGATTGCCGACGATTATCAAGGACGCGGAATAAGTTCGCTTTTGCTCGAACGTCTCGCAGGCGTGGCTATGGCTAACGGTTTCACGGAATTCGAAGCGGAAGTGTTGCCCGAAAATTCCGCAATGCTTCACGTTTTTAAAAATTCGGGATTAAATTATCATCAAGTCTGGGGCTGGGATGCGGTTCACATCGAACTTCCCGTAAATAACGGAATTGCAATGTGGCGACGTGCGGATTTGCGCGAACGCGTAGCCGTTGCGAATTCGCTTGTTCCGCTTTTGAAGCCGAAAACCGTTGCTGTTGCCGGCGCGTCGCGCGACGTGAACGCTCTCGGAAATATTATTTTCAGAAATATGTTGAACGCGGGTTACACAGGAACGCTCTACCCCGTCAATCCGCAAGCGAATTCAATCAGCGGCGTCAAAGCGTATTCCTCGTTTCGCGAACTGCCGGAAAAAATCGATTTGGCGATTATCGTCGTACCAGCCGACAAAGTTTATGACGTCGCCGACGAAGCGATTACGGCGGGCGCAAAAGGTTTGCTTGTCGTAAGCGCGGGCTTCGCCGAGGCGGGCGAAGAAGGAAAAGCGCGACAGGAAAAACTCGTAAAACTTGTTCGAGAAAAAGGCATCAGATTGCTCGGTCCGAGCTGTTTGGGACTAATTAATACGGACGAAGACGTTCGTTTGAACGCAAGCCTTTCGCACATTTTCCCGCCGAAAGGAGGAGCGGGATTTTTCTCGCATTCCGCCGCATTGGGACTTGTAATTTTGGATTACGCGCGTAAGAAAGGCATCGGATTTTCTTACTTCGTTTCGGCGGGCAACCGCGCCGATATTTCGGGCAACGATTTGCTTCAATATTGGGAAGACGACCCGAACACGAAAATGGTAATTCTTTATCTCGAAACTTTCGGCAATCCGCGAAAATTCACGCGCATTGCACGACGAATGTCTTATAAAAAACCGATACTCGTAGTTAAAAGCGCGAAAAGCAAGGCGGGTAAAAAAGCGGCGGAAGAAAAGAGTGGATTGAAAAGCGGAACGCGCGAAGAAACTGCGGCGTTGTTTCGCCAAACAGGGATTGTGCTTGCGAATACGCTCGAAGAATTGTTCGACATCGCGCTTGCGCTTGAACATCAACCTTTGCCCGAAGGCGACGGCGTGGCGATTATTGCGAACTCGGCGGGAATTGCAACGATTTTCGCCGACGCATGCGAAGCGAATAATTTGCAACTCGACGAAAACTCTTTGATTAATCTCGGCGCGTTCGCAACAGCCGAACAATACGAAAAAAGCGTGTACGAAATGCTCGCAAGGGAAAATGTTCATTCGCTTCTTGTGGGCTATGCGTGCGTCGGCAATTGCGACGTCGAAACGATTAAACGCGCGATAACAAAAGGCGTGGCGCGCGCGGAAAAGGAAACGGGGAAGCGAAAACCTGTTCTACTGAATTTAATGGGAAGCGAAGGTTCGGTAAAAATTGAAGATGAAAAAAATGAAAAGCAAGAACGCGCATTCCCCGCATTTATGTTCCCCGAAGCCGCCGCGCACGCGCTCGGAAAAGTTGTCAATTACGTGAAATTCAAAAACGACCCCGCCGGCAATTTGGTTTGGTTCGAAGATGTAAAGGCGAACGAAGCGCGCACGCTTGTTTCCGAAATTTTGGGAAATCGTACGGACGGCGAAACCGTGCGCCTTTCCGAAAAGGACGCCGAAAAGATTTTGGAATTTTTCAATATGCCTACGGGAGAAAAACAAGACGCCGAAACAATTTCGATTTCGGTGAAGCCCGATAATTTGTTCGGACCGTTGATTATCGTGAAAACGAAAGCGGGCGGAAAATCGATGAGGCTCACACCCTTGATGGAGAAGGACTTGCGGGAAATCCGCGAAGAAATCAACCGAAAACTCAATCCGCAATTCGACGTTCTCGTTGGAAAAATTTCCCAAATGATTGAAGAACTTCCGTGGCTGTGGGAACTCGAAATTAATGTTTACACAAATCAATGCAAAATTGCGCCCGATGTGAAAATTATTTTAAAAACGGGAAAAGTCGTTCGTCCCGATTTTTAAGAAAGGAAAGGAACTCGAATGTTAATCAAAGAAATAATGCACGGAGACGTGATTTCCGTAACGCCGCAAACAAAACTTTGCGAAGCGTACAAAATCATGAACGAAAACAAAATCAGACATTTGCCGGTTCTTGAAAACGAAAAACTCGTCGGAATAGTTACCGACAGAGATTTGCGATACGCGACAAGCAAACTCGCAGAAACGCCTTTCGACCCCGACGCCGAAGTGGCGGAAGTAATGACAAAACAAGTAATCACCGCTCATCCCGAAGACCCGATTGAAACCGCGGCGCGAATCATGCGCGATTTGAAAATCAGTTCGCTTGTCGTGGTGGAAAACGAACGCGTAAAAGGAATTGTAACGGGCATTGATTTGCTCGACGCGCTTTTGCTTCTTACCGGCGTCAGAAGACCTTCGGGAAGGCTCGACGTCAGGCTTACGGACAGAGCCGGCGAACTCGCGAAACTTACCGCGCTTCTTGCCGAAAAGAACATCAACATTCATTCGGTTCTGTCGTACCACGAAAAAGACGACAGAGTGAGAGTCGTTTTACGGCTCAACACAATGGAAATCAGAAACATCGCCGAAGAGTTGTGCGCTCTCGGAATTGAAGTAATTTGGCCGGTGCACGTTTCATGTTCCAACTGATATTCAATAGAAAATACGCGAAGTACAATCTCGGCGCGGGGCATCCGTTCAGTCCGCTGAGAATGAAAATGACGCTCGAACTACTCGAAGCGCTCGGCGAAAAGCCGCAATATGTAGAACCAGCGCCTATCGAACCGCAAAGACTTTATTCAATTCATGCGAAAGACTACGTGGATGCCGTTGAAAAAACAAGCGCGGGCGAAAAGGTCGAAAACATCGAACGCTACGGGCTCGGTACCGCGGATAATCCGATTGTGCCGGAAATGGCGGAAGGCGCGCGTTACATCTGCGGAGGGACTTTGCTCGCGGCGGAAACGATAGCGGAGGGAAAAGCGAACATCGTTTTGCAACTCGGCGGAGGATTACATCACGCGCATCGCGCTTCCGCGGCTGGCTTTTGCCTTTACAACGATTTGGCTCTCGCAATCGATGAAATGACCAAGCGCGGAATGTATGTCGCTTATATCGACATCGACGTTCATCACGGCGACGGCGTGCAAGAAATTTTTTACGACAACGACAAAGTGATGACGATTTCGTTTCACGAAACGGGCGAATATCTTTTTCCCGGAACAGGCTCGATTTTCGAACTCGGAAGCGGCGCGGGGAAAAATCTAAAACTGAACGTTCCGCTCGAACCTTTTACCGAAGGCGCGTCGTTTCTCGAAACGGTGAAAAGAGTAGCGCAAACGGCGCTCGCGCAATTTCGTCCCGATGCGCTCGTAATTCAAGCGGGCGCGGACGCTCATTTTTCCGACCCGCTCGCCGATTTGCTTTTAACCACGCACGATTACGAAAAGTTGTTCGGATTGATTTTAGAACTCGGAAATAATTTCGCGAAAGGAAAAATGCTTTTTACGCTCGGCGGCGGTTATTCTTTCGAAGCGGCTTCGCGAATTTGGACAATCCTTTATTTTGTTTTGCGCGGAAAGGGAATTCCGAAAGAGATGCGTTTGCCGGAAAAATGGCGTAAGCGTTGGTCGGAAATTCTCGAAAAGGAAATGCCCGAATATTTGCACGACCCCGAAAATCCGTACAAGCCGATTGTCAGAAAAGCGGAAATCGAAGCGCACAATCGCGACACCGTTCGCCGCCTTCTCGATTTAATCACCGCGGGATTTTTCTTTTGATTTGAATTCGGCGGAAGTTCAAGTTGAAAATTATTTCTTCATTTCTTCTTTTAATCTTTCCAGTAATGCGGGTAAAACCGTTCCCGCTTTCTCGTGAAACGTTTCGTCGGCAAGAGAAGACAAATCGGTGACTTGCGGATTAATCTCAACAAGAAAAGCGCCGAACTCTTTTGCGCGATAAGCAATTCCCGCGGCGGGATAAACGACGGCGGACGTTCCGATTACGAAACAAATATCCGCTTGCGCCGCTTTGCGCTCCGCTTCTCTGAAAATTTCCATAGGTAAAGTTTCTCCGAACCAAACGACGTCGGGACGAATTTTCCCTCCGCACTTTTCGCATTTCGGAACAGTTTCGGTTTCGGGAAATTCGACATAATCGTACCGTTTCCCGCATTCGATGCAATAATTTCGTTCAATGTTTCCGTGCAGTTCCAAAACGTTTTTGCTCCCCGCTCTGTTGTGAAGATTATCTACATTCTGCGTAACAACTGTAACGTCGGCGAAAAATTTTTCGAACTCGACAATCGCTTTATGCGCGGAATTGGGTTTTGCATTACGAATAATTTTTCTTCTGAACTGATACCAATTCCACACCAAATCGGGATTTCGCAAAAATGCGTCAAAATTAGCAAGTTCTTCGGGACGAAATTTTTTCCATAGTCCGCTTTCTCCTCGGAAAGTCGGCACGCCGCTTTCCGACGAAATTCCAGCGCCCGTAAAAAACAAGACATTATCCGCGTTGCGCAAACGCTTCCGAAAAGCATCGGATATTTGAAGTTTTTCTTTTTCGTTCATCGGACGGCTAAATAATTTCTCGATTAACACAAGGAAAATTAAAGATTTGCTGAAAATAGTCAAAAAAGATAAATATTCCGCCGCGATGTACGTCGGAAATTTTACAAAGCGAAATTATGTCGCCTCCCGATTATTCTTTCCTTGAATAACCAAGCGTTTTTTGATAAATTTTCAAATTGTTTTTTCAAAAAAAATATAGAGTGAATTATGAAATATCCGTTTGCGGAAATTGAGCCGAAATGGCAAAAGTATTGGGACGAAAACAAAATTTATAAAACCGATTTATCGGACATCGAAAAGAAACTTTACACGCTCGTAATGTTTATTTATCCGTCGGGCGCAAAACTTCACATCGGGCACTGGTACAATTACGGACCGACCGACTCGTACGCGCGTTTCAAAAAGATGCAAGGCTACAACGTTTTCGAACCGATGGGTTACGACGCTTTCGGTTTGCCAGCGGAAAATTACGCCATAAAAACGGGCGTGCATCCGCAAGACAGCACGCTTAAGAATATCGCCGATATTCGTGAACAACTCAAAGCAATGGGATGTATGTACGATTGGGACGCGGAACTGATGACGTGCGTTCCCGAATATTATAAATGGAATCAATGGCTTTTCCTGAAACTTTACGAAAAAGGGTTGGCGTACAGAAAAGAAGCGCCGGTGAATTGGTGTCCGTCTTGTCAAACGGTACTTGCCAACGAACAAGTGCAAGCCGACGGAACGTGCGAACGTTGCGGAACGCTTGTCGAACGTAAAAAATTGACGCAATGGTTTTTTAAGATTACGGATTACGCCGACGAACTTCTCGAAGGTTTGGACAAAATAGATTGGCCCGAAAAGACCAAAATAATGCAACGCAATTGGATCGGCAAAAGTTACGGAACGGAGCTCGATTTCGAAGTCGAAGGTCACGATGAAAAAATAAGCGTTTTCACAACGCGTCCCGATACGCTTTTCGGCGTAACTTACGTTGTGATTGCGCCCGAACACGAACTTGTAGATAAAATAGTTAAGCCCGAATACAAAGCGCAAGTCGAAGAGTACGTTAATTCCGTAAAATCGCTTTCCGAAATAGAACGCACTTCCACGACAAAGGAGAAAACAGGCGTTCCTACGGGCGCGTATGCGATTAATCCCGTAAACGGCGAACGCGTGCCGATTTGGGTCGCCGATTACGTATTGGTGACTTACGGAACGGGTTGCGTGATGGCTGTTCCAGCACACGACGAACGCGATTTCGAATTTGCGAAAAAATTCAATCTTCCGATTAAAAAGGTTATTTTACAAGAAGGCACAAAGCCCGAAGACGAATTGACGGAAGCGTACACGGGACCCGGAATAATGATAAATTCGGGACAATTCGACGGAATGAAATCGGAAGAAGCGAAGAAGAAAATCACCGAATGGCTGAAAGAAAAGGGCGTAGCGGATTTCAAAATAAATTACAAACTTCGCGACTGGCTGATTTCCCGCCAACGCTATTGGGGAACGCCCATTCCGATTGTTTATTGCGAAAAGTGCGGCGAAGTTCCCGTACCCGAAGACCAACTTCCCGTAAAACTTCCCTACGACGTGGATTTCAAACCGCACGGAGCGTCCCCGCTTGCGCGTAACGAAAGTTTCGTAAATACGGTTTGTCCGCGTTGCGGAGCGCCCGCAAAACGCGACGTGGATACGATGGATACGTTTGTCGATTCATCGTGGTATTATATGCGCTATCTCGACCCGAAATACGACAAGGGAATGTTCGACACCGAACTCGCGAATAATTGGACGCCCGTTGACACATACGTCGGCGGAGCGGAACACGCGACAATGCACTTGCTTTACGCACGCTTTATTCACAAATTTTTGCGCGACATCGGTTTGGTAAATAGCGACGAGCCGTTCCAACGCCTTATCCACCAAGGCACTATTACGAATCAAGGCGCGAAGATGTCGAAATCGAAAGGAAACGTCGTTAATCCGAATCAATTCATCGATAAGTACGGTTCGGACGTTTTCAGAATGTATTTGATGTTTATGGGACCTTACGAACAAGGCGGCGATTGGAACGACAAAGGAATTGTCGGCGTGGACAGATTTGTGCAGCGCGTTTACCAAACGGCTTTGAAATACGAAGGAATTTTCAATCGAACGAAGAGCGTCGATAAATTCAATCTCAACGAACTGAACGGCGCGGAAAAGAAAATCTATCGCAAGGTAAATCAAGTATTTGAGAAATACGCGCCCGATATGGAAGAGTTTCGTTTTAACACGGTTATCGCAAGTCTAATGGAATTGATGAATATGATTTCAGAAACGTTTGACGAAGTAAGCGACGAAATGAAAGCGTACGTCTTGCGCCGTTTCGTTTCGATGCTTGCGCCGCTTGCGCCTCACTTGGGCGAGGAAATGTGGCGTCTTTTCGGCGAGAAAGAATCGATATTCAAAAATCCCGTTTGGTTCGAAGTCGATAAAGATGCGCTGACGGTTGACGAAACTTTGATTGTGGTTCAGATCAACGGGAAAGTTCGCGCCAAATTAACTTTGCCGGTCGGGCTTTCGCAAGAAGAAGTGAAAGAAAAAGTTTTTGCCGACCCGAAAGTGAAAAATTACACCGAAGGAAAAAATATCGTTAAAGAAATTTATGTTCCGAATAAAATTTATAACATCGTCGTTAAATAGAAGGAAAACACGAAATGATAGACATAAAATTAATTAGAGAAAATCCCGAATTAGTTAAGGAAAAAATAAGGGCGAAAAACGAAAAGGATACCGTTGACGAAATTCTCGCGCTGGATAAAAGACGACGCGAAATATTGAAAGAAGCCGAAGCCTTAAAAGCAAAGCGCAACAGCGTTTCGAAGCAAATCGGAGTGTTGAAAAAAGAAGGGAAAGACGCAAGCGAAATTTTGGCGGAAATGAAACGCGTTTCGGAAGAAATTAAAAATCTCGACGCCGAACTTCGCGAAACCGAAAGCAAACTTAATGAACTTTTGTTGTGGGTGCCCAATTTGCCGCACGAATCCGTCCCGATAGGAAAAGATGAAAACGATAACGTGGAAGTGCGTCGCTGGTTGCCCGAAGGTGAAACGCTTGAAAAAGATTTCGAATTGTTGGACCATTTGCAACTCGGCAAAAAACTCGGCATTCTCGATTTTGACCGCGGCGCAAAAATAACAGGTAGCGGATTTCCCGTTTACGTGGGGAAAGGCGCGGCTCTTGAACGCGCGTTGATAAATTTTATGCTCGACTATCACATTAACAAACACGGCTACACGGAAGTTTTCCCGCCGTTTCTTGTTAACCGCGATTCGATGATCGGTACGGGACAAATTCCCAAAATGGAAGAAGATATGTATTATATGGAAAAGGACGATTTGTTTATCGTTCCTACAGCGGAAGTGCCGATTACGAATTTACATCGCAATGAAATTTTAAGCGAAGACGAAGTGCCGAAAAATTACGTGGGTTACACGGCTTGTTTTCGTCGCGAAGCCGGTTCTTACGGGAAAGAATCGAAGGGATTTTTGCGCGTTCATCAATTCAATAAAGTTGAAATGGTGAAAATTGTTAAGCCGGAAGAAAGTTACGACGAACTCGAAAAAATAACGAACGATGCGGAAGATATTTTGAAAGAGTTGAAAATTCCTTATCGCGTGTTGCTCTTGAGCACGGGCGATTTAAGTTTTTCAGCGGCGAAATGTTACGACATCGAAACGTGGGCGCCCGCCGAAAACAAATGGCTCGAAGCGTCGTCGTGCAGTAATTTCGAAACGTTCCAAGCGCGAAGATTAAATTTGCGATACAGAAGCAAAGAAGATAAAAAAGTTCGGTATTTAAGCACGCTTAACGGTTCCGGGCTTGCGACAAGTCGTTTGATGGTTTCCATTCTCGAAAATTATCAAACGCCGGAAGGGAAAGTAATCGTTCCGAAAGTTTTACAAAAATACACGGGCTTCAATATAATCGGTTAATGACACTAACCGCGTTCTTTGAAATCTTTTTCGGACAATGTTAAAATATTAAATTTTACGTGTCGCAATTTCGTGAATTCGAATTTGCTTTCAATCACTTAACGCGGCGCGTGTTCTTATTACATTTGTTTTTACGCTTTTTACTTTTTACTTAATGAACAATTTCCGCACGGCGGAATGCACATTTACAATTAAGGAGGAAGAAGAATGATTAAAACCAAACGTTTTATGACGTTGCATCGCCACATACTTGAGGGCGAAAGAAAACACCCGGGCGCAACCGGAGAACTTTCGGCGTTGCTTTCCGACTTGGCGCTTGCCGCAAAGGTTATTTCACTCGAAGTTAACAAAGCGGGATTAATCGACATTCTCGGATTTACGGGAGAAGTGAACGTTCAGGGCGAGGAGGTAAAAAAACTTGACGTTTACGCTCACGAAACGATTGTTTCGGCAATGGATCACGGCGGACATCTTTGCCTTATGGCGTCGGAAGAGGAAGAAGACATTATTCACATTCCAAAACATCACAGACTCGGAAAATACGTTTTGCTTTTCGACCCGCTCGACGGCTCGTCCAACATTGACGCCAACGTGAGTATCGGTACGATTTTTTCGATTTTTAAACGTAAATCGCCGGACGGAACACCCGGGACAATTGAGGACGCTTTGCAACAAGGCGTTGAGCAAGTCGCCGCGGGCTACATTGTTTACGGTTCAAGCACGATTTTCGTTTACACGACGGGCGAAGGTGTTCACGCTTTTACGCTCGACCCCGCAGTCGGCGAATTTTTGCTTTCGCACGAAAACATTCGAATTCCCGAAAAAGCGAAAATTTACAGCATCAACGAGGGGAATTACAAATATTGGCATCAAGGTTTGAAAAATTATATCAAGCATATTCAAGATGCCGACAATCGCGGCGAAAAGCCTTATTCGGCGCGTTACATCGGCTCGATGGTCGCCGATATCCATCGCAATTTGCTTTACGGCGGAATTTTTATCTATCCTGCGGATAAACGCAATCCGAACGGGAAATTGCGTTTGCTTTACGAATGTAACCCGATGGCGTTTATAGTTGAAGCCGCAGGCGGGCGCGCAATTGACGGTAAACGCAGAATACTTGAAATTCAGCCCGAAAGATTGCACCAACGCGTCCCGATTTACATCGGAAGTAAAGAAGCCGTGGATATGGTGGAAAGGTTTTTGCGCGAAGCCGAAGAGGAAGAGGAAAAATAAGAGAAGCGTTAAAAAATAAATTTCGAAAAGGCGTTCGAGAGAGCGCCTTTTTTTATTGGTTGCCAATAAAATGAAAACGGATTCGTTAAACTAATAAAAAAACGCCGATTGAATCGAGAATTCGTTCCAATCGGCGCCGCTTATGGCAAGAATAATAATTTACTTCATTAAAATCATTTTTTTCGTTGCAACGAAATCACCCGCGCGCAAGGTGTAAAAATATATTCCGCTCGGTAAATCACTCGCATCGAATTGCACTTCGTAAAGTCCGGGCGATTGTTTTTTATTGACAAGCGTCGCAACTTTTTGTCCAAGTGTATTGTAAACGGTTAAGACTACATTAACGACGGATTGCTCTCCCGCCTTTGGCGGGACAATGACAGACGCTGTCGGAATTGAATACGAAATCTTCGTTGTGGGATTGAACGGATTAGGATAGTTTTGAGAAAGTTCGAATTTAATCGGGTTATTATTTTCTTCGTCAATATCCGTCGGTTGATTTGCATCTTTTAATATCCAATTGTTCGGGTCGAATTTAACAATTGTCGGTTCGTATTCAAGAATCACATCGAACGTTTGATTAAGACTATTGTTAAAAAGCGTAACCAAAGTATCGCTTCCAAGAGTATAAATTTTAAATTGCAAAGGCATTGTAAAAAATCGCGGAGTGGAATTCGTACTTTGATTTACGGTAATTTCCGCCGTGTAAGTGCCGTCGTTATTGTGAATTCTGCGCCAACTTAAAGTGTAATGCGGATAATTTTCACCGTAGATCCATTCACTGAAAAAGTAATCCAAATCCTGCCCGGAGATTTCTTCTGCGACCGCTTGAAAATCTTCGGTTGTCGCAACGTTATATGCCAAGCCGGGTTTGTTCAGATACGTGCGCAAAGTTTCGAAAAACGCTTCGTCGCCGATTATGCCGCGCAACATATGTAAAACGACCGCCGCTTTCGCATAGGAACGATAGTAATCGAAAATTTCCCAAACGCTACCGATATTTTGTACGTAAATAGAGCCTTCCGCATATTTGGCGTAATTCATATAAGTTTGAATTCTGTTATCGTATTGGTCGTCGCCGTATGCATGCCCGAGCCAGAGCGCCTCGCAATATGTGGCGAAACCTTCGTTAATCCAAATATTCCGCCAATCCGCGCAAGTCACTTTATCTCCGAACCATTGATGAGCAAGTTCGTGAGCGATTATGGTTTCGCCGTATGCTCCAAGCGAAGTAATTGTTTGATGTTCCATTCCACCGCCCCAACCGAATTCCGCGTGTCCGTATTTTTCATCCATGTAAGGATAAATCCCGAAAGTTTCCGAATAATATTGAAGCATATCGACCGTTTTGTCAAGAGAAGCGCGCCGCGAATCGTCAAGGTTTTCGGGCCAATTGAAATGGCGCACGGGAATGGTTTGTCCGTCGAACGTGAAAGTGTTTTGATATTCCTCGTAATTTGTCATCGCAAGAGAAATCAAATAATGCGCGATAGGATGATGATTTTTCCAATGAATGGTACGCGTGCCGTCGCCGTTGTTAACGTCGCTAACCAAAGAGCCGTTCGAAATCGTATAAAAAATTTCATCGGCTGTAACAACAACATCGCTTGAATCCGCTTTGTCGGCGGGCGTATCTTTACAAGGGAACCAATCGCTGGCGCCGTACGGTTCGCTTAAAGTCCAAATAATCGGATTACCCGCGTGAGAGGAAAATTCGAAACTGCCGAAACCTGAAGTGCCAGGTACGCCGTGATAATAAACCGTAACCGAAAACGCATCACCGTTATTCAGCGCGGCGGGAAGAGTGATGTTTAATTTATTATTCGTATGTGTGAACGTAAGAAGCTCGTTGCCGCTTTTGACCGAATCGGTCGTTAGTGAATTTTGCAAATCGAGAAAAAAATTGGTTAAATCGTCTTGTAAACTTTTCCCGTCTATTCGCACCGCTCCTATTATTTGTTGAGGCGAATAAGAGATATTTAAATTAAGTCCGTAGTACGTTACGTCTATTGACTGGTCACCCGGATATTTCGTATCAAGAAAATTTTCGTATTGCTTAAAATTACGAATTTTAGTCGCCTGACATTCGTGAAGAATTTGCCGTTGTTGCCCTAAGATAAAACCCGATACGAAAAGAAGAACAAACAAATTTTTTAGATTGAACATTTTATACCTCACGGTTAGTTGTTGTTAGTTTTCGGTTGACAAATTTCGGTAAGAACCCCAAACGCGGATTTAGGATGAATAAATGCTATTTTCATATTGTCCGCGCCGTCACGCGGGTTTTCGTCTATTAGCCTAACGTTTTTTCCCGAAAGTTCCGCCAAATCATTTTCGATATTTTCCGTTTTATATGCAATGTGATGAATTCCTTCGCCGTGTTTTTCAATGAATTTTGCGACGGGACTTTCATTATCGGTCGGTTCAAGCAATTCGATTTTCACTTCTCCGATTTTCAAAAAAGCGGTTTTCACTTTTTGTTCGTCAACGGTTTCCGTCTTGTAGCAACGCAAACCGAGGACGTTTTCATAAAATTTAAGAGCATCCTCAATACTTCTTACGGCGATACCGATATGTTCAATTTGTGTTGGTTTCATAGCGGAATTATTTTTTATTTAAATATAACTTAAATCTTGACAAATGTTAAGCAAAATTATATTTTTACAATCTCAAAATTTTGATGCTTTGAAAATTTGATTCCGCGTTAGCTCAATGGTAGAGCATTCGGCTGTTATCCCGAAAGTCTTCGGGATGTAGGTTCGAAAAAAGGTTCTTGAAATATTGTGAAATTAAAGGATAGAGTTGTTTATACTCCGCGTTAGCTCAATGGTAGAGCATTCGGCTGTTAACCGAAGGGTTGTAGGTTCGAATCCTACACGCGGAGCGAAAAACATTCATTGAAAGCCCGCGGTTGATTTTGCGGGCTTTTGTGTTTTAATGAGGTATTATCTTTACATATTAAAATCGAAAACCAAAGAAAAATTTTACGTGGGCGTTTCCTCCAATCCCCAAAGAAGATTAATTTACCACAATTCGATTGAAAAAGGGTTCACAGCACGTTATCGTCCGTGGGAAATAGTTTACGCGAAAGAATTTCAAAGTAAAAGCGAAGCATTAAAAGTTGAAAGAAAAATAAAACGCTGGAAAAGTAAGCGTATGATTGAACTTGTAATTGAGGGGAAAATAAAGTTACATGATATCATAAACCTATCTTGAAATAAAGCGTTATCCTTTTGTTTTTTCTTTTCGGCTGACTATTTTGTTTTGTAAACAAATAAAAATAAGGTTGTGTGCTGTTTCAATAAATAAAAACGGCTACATTGTAGGTGGAAATGAGAAATAATATTTTCGTAATTATTGTAATTAATATCGTAATTCTGTTTACAACTCTTTCTTGTCAAGATGAAGCTCCGAATGAAATTCAGGAAAGAGCGAAATTGTTATTTAAGTCAGGGTTTGAAGAAGACGTTTATATTGATGAAACAGTTTATGAAAACAGTGAAGATTATAGATTTATAAAAGGGAAAGACAAAGAAACGGGATTTAATTGGCCTATAGAAATCTTGGGAGCAAGTGAAAGCGCCTTGCATTATATCGATGATGACAATCACAGAGCGGTTTACAGTGAAATTCGTACGGTCGTCGGACATAACGGCGATTCAACAAGAGCCTTGTTCAGCAAAGAAAACTATAACATGGGAGTTACTCAATGTCCGTACGAAATTTTAAACATTACAGAAAGCAGAAAAGACTTATACATTAAATATTGGATTAAATTGGATAGCGCAAGTTTGGTGCAATCCGATATGTGGAGAGCCGTTTTCGAATATAAAACGAAAGATTACGCCGAAGGAGAAGGCTTTAGATTGATTGCGTTCATTTATACCGATGAAGACGGAGTGCCCTATTGGCATTGGCAGGGTGACAAAAACCCGCAAGAACCTATTTGGACAATTGACAACAGAAGCGTTCCAGTTCCTTACAATGAGTGGTTCGTTACGGAATTTTATTGGCATTGGAGCGAAAACGACGACGGAAAAGCGATTTGGAAAGTCAACGGAGAAGTAATCGGAGAACACAAGGGACCTACAACCGTAAATTCTAAACCCATCGATTTTATTATTCTTACGCAAATCTACGGCGACGCCAATCCGAAATATCAATGGGTTGACGACATTGAAATATGGGACGGTTACCCCTCCGTAAAAAAGTAAATCATAAGTCGACTGTATGGGAAAATCCCAAAGAATTTAAATTTCCCTTATGAATCTTCACTTCACCAATTTTCACACAACAACTTTGATTAGATCAAATACTTTTTTTTACATGTGCGTTAAATCACGGTTTCATTTTAATTTATTAAATAATTTTTCATAACATTTTTTTGGGAGTCACTATGAGAAAATTATTTTTATTTTTCGTTTTCCTATCGGGGGCGGCGTTATTAGCTCAATCCGTTGATAACAATCTTTGGATAACTGACGGAGGTATTTACACTTCCTATTACGATGCAAGCAATTCTACATTGTACATCGGCGGACAATTTCAATATGTCGGTCCGAATTCAGGTTATTTTACAAAGGTTGATACGATTAACGGAAACAATCCCGATTTAACAATACCGAAAGTTAACGGTACGGTTTATTGCATTGCGCAGGACGGTTCGGGCGGCTGGTATGTAGGGGGTGATTTTACAAAAGTAGGCGATTCGTTACGAAACAATCTTGTACATATTACATCATCCGGAACTGTTGATGCATGGAATCCAAACGCAAATGATGCCGTTATAACAATAACCGTTAACGGCAACGATATTTACGTCGGAGGATACTTTACGCATATTGGCGGCGCGTGGAGAAATTACCTCGCAAAATTAAATAATACTGACGGGAAAGCGGACGTCTCTTGGGACGCCACAGCGGGCGGAGTAATCACTACGTCATTAATACAAGGCGGGTATTTATATGTAGGCGGACAATTTGACTCAATAGACGGGGAATCAACAATTAAGAATTTAGCAAAACTTGATTTATCCTCCGCAGATGTCGATACGTCATGGCATCCAAATCCCGATGCTCGAGTAAATACAATTGTTTCCGACGGCACACATTTGTATGTGGGCGGGTATTTTTTTAACATTTGCGGAGCGTCAAGAAGATATCTTGCGGAAATTAATATTTCCGACGGCACTTTGGTTTCCGGCTGGAATCCTGATCCAAATAATATCGTTGAAGCCATAGTTTACGGCGGTTCGTATATTTATATCGGAGGATGGTTTACAAGTGTTAATTCAACGTATGCCATGCGTCTTGCCAAGATAGAAACTTCAACAGGGAATCTCGCTTCGACATGGAGCGCGAAAGCTAACAACACGGTTCATACGTTATATCTTGATGATGCTAAAAATCATCTTTATGTTGGCGGTGATTTTAACCAATTGAACGATATTACTTGTTTTGCTTTAGGAAGACTAAGAACATCGGACGGGGCGTTAGAAACAGGTTGGTCTCCAAACGTTCATAAAGCTACTTCTTCCGATATTCCTTCACCAGGTCAGGTTTATGCATTAGACTTGTACAACGGTAATATATATTTCGGAGGAAATTTTATTAGTTGCGGCGGTTATAGTAGAGTTAATTTGGCAAGGTTTATAAACGATTCCATAGATCCCGATTGGGTGCCATTTACCAACAGCAGTGTTAACGATATTTTGGTTGACGGAGTAAACATTTATATAGGAGGAACGTTCACTTCCGTTAATAATACTACAAGAAATCATGCCGCATGTATTTTTAAGAATGACGGAACTCTGACCAGTTGGGATCCGAATATTAATTCCAAAGTAAATACTCTCGCTATCGACGACGATTATGTTTACGTTGGCGGAAACTTCTGGTCGGTCAACGGCATATCGGTGGAAAATTTGGTCAAACTTGCCAAAAGCGATGCTTCTGTTGTCACTACATGGACACCCGATCCCGATAACGAAATTTGGGTAATTAAACATGACGGACAATACTTGTATGTCGGGGGCTCGTATTCCAACATAGGGGGATTGGCGAAAAAGTACCTTGTAAGACTTAAAACCACCGATGCTTCGGTCGATACATTATGGGCGGCAAATGCCGATTGGGCTGTATATGCTCTTGCGATTACATCTTCGAACGTTTACGTGGGCGGTATTTTTTCTTCAATAGGAGGACAAGCGATTGATAAATTGGCAAAACTAAATAAAACGGACGGAAACGCCGACGCAACATGGCAACCGAAACCTAACGGTGGTGTTTACACTATCGTTCATGACGGAACAAATGTCTGGGCGGGCGGAAATTTTACGTATATGGGAAGTACCTTAACGAAGTATATGGCTGAATTGAACGATACGGACGGTTCTCCCGTTCCAAGTTTCGTCGCAAGCTTTGATTATAAGGTTTACGACATGGAAGTCGTCTCCGCTACAAAAGTTTATGTTTCCGGTGTTTTCTCCAATTATAATTCATTACCTCAAACAAGCTTGACAGCGTTAACGGTTACACCGACGCCTGTAGAGTTAACAACACTTTACACAAATGTTGACGGCAACAATGTAACATTACATTGGCAAACGGCAACCGAAGTGAATAATTACGGATTTGAAATTCAGCGTCAAGCGGTGAGCAATGAAAATTCCGAATGGGAAGCAATCGGTTTCGTAGAAGGCGCTGGCAATAGCAATTCGCCGAAATCGTATTCGTTCACCGATAACGTAAGCGTAAGCGGAAAATATTCGTACAGATTGAAACAAATCGATTTGGACGGCACATTTGAATATTCGGATGTCGTGGAAGTAAATATCGGCACACCCGTGAAATTCGAACTTTCGCAGAACTATCCGAACCCGTTTAATCCGTCAACGACGATTATGTATTCTATACCATCGAAAAATGGTGTAGAGACACAGCATGCTGTGTCTCTACAAGTGTTTAATTCGATAGGGCAAAAAGTCGCGACGCTTGTAAACAAAGCGCAAGCGGCGGGCAATTACACGGTTCAATTCGACGCGCGGGATTTGCCGAGCGGAATATATTTCTACACTTTACGCGCGGGTGAATTCGTTACTACGAAGAAGATGATTTTAATGAAATAAAAAAATTTGCCGTGAGTAAATTTTCAATCGCGTATTATTTACTATAAAAAAAGGAAAGTTATGAGAACGACCACGAAAATTTTTTTGCTTGT
>CAYZMW010000148.1:0-8396 GCA_964479645.1 uncultured Melioribacter sp.
AGAACGAGGACTGGTTTTATTATGAAGATTGGTTAATTGAAAATGTTGTGAATAGGAGTTAAAATCTAAAAACTTATAAAACGCGAATCACGCGGATATTATAGGTTTTCCACGGAGTTAAACTTTTTCGCATTATTGCAAATCTCGTTCTCGTCGGGAAAAACACCGTCCGTCCTTGCCGACTTACGTCGTCGCGTCCTCGCAACGACCGAAAATTTCGCGTCTTTGCGAATCCCGCCTTGGCGGGACGAAGCAAACTATCGAATTGTCAGCGAAACTTAAATTAATCAGTCATTACGACCCCGCCAACGGCGGGGGAAGTAATCTGTCGGTTCGTCAGCGAAAGACTTTTCGGCGCAGTAATACAACAGATTGCTTCGTCGTTTTTGCTTACGCAAAAATCTCCTCGCAAAGACTGTGTTTGTTTGGTTTGGGAGACGGCACACGGTGAGACGATTTAATAAAATTACGGGGAAGTTCAAAAGTGAATGATTCCGTAGAGACATCTGAGTATATAAAACAACGTCTTCGGTTAAATTTTGGAATTTCTTCTTCTGTTCCCTTTCTTTTTTTTGGTAACTTGCCGCATGTTTGCCTGCACAGCCTTTGATGAACTCAAAAACTTAGTGTAGGTTACAAAACTTGAAAAGCCCCTACGTTCAGGTTGAGCCAATTGTTATACCGAAGTTACTTATTTATGTCTTTTGAAAATAATTTACCTCTAATTTCTCTTACTAATCCATCAATATATAAAAAATATGGAGTAGCCGTTTTTTGAGCTTTTTCGAATTGAACTATACCTTGACCAATAAGGAAAAATGCTATTTCAGGCTCACTAACTTCATCTTTGACTAATTTATTATCTTCTAATTTAATCCCAGTTACGGGTATTGTGCTTTTACCAAAAGTTTTTATTTTGTCTGCATGACTATATGCGTTTCTAAAAATTTCCCGGTAGTTATGCAGTCGCTTTTTTTGTTCTTTTGAAATTAAACCTTCTTTTCTGGCAAAATTAATAGTTGTGTTTAGAGATTGGTCATTGTATTTCTCAATACAATTCTTATATTTATCAATTAATGCGGTAATTACGCGATTTTTAATATCCTCTTTTGATTGTTTAACTTTATCACCACATTTTATAATTAAAGCATATTTCAAAAGACTTTCCAGTAGATGGTTCGTAAGAGTTATTGCCGCTTGACATAAACCAAATGTAATACAAATACAAATTTCATGACGTAACGGATCCAATTCAGGCCAATCATAATGATTTTGGTAGGCATCTCTAATGTCAGGATAATGACGATTAATAAAATCAAATCTTGATTTGATAATCTCGTTCACTTCATCGGTAAATTTTTTCCTTCGTTCATCATTCATAATTATTATGCCTTGCCATATCGGTATAACATAGGATTAGGTTTACTATTGAAAATAACAGAGGTTATTCTTTAAGTCCTTTTATTCCATATTGCTTGTTAATGGTTATTTGTTTACTATTATTAGAAGTACACATTCCTTAATTTATTTGAATATACCCAACTATAAATATAACTATTTATATAAGCAAAGATGATTAAAGAATTTTAACTACGATATTTGAATAATGAACAGCGTCTTGTTGTGTTCAGCGTTCAGCATCGAGCGGGGAGCGGACAGCAGTGAATAGTGAACAATGAACAGTTTCACTTACTCGCTCCTAACTTCTTGCTCCTAACTCATAAATCAACCATTCATCCAATCAACCAAATTTTATAATTAAGAGAACCCCGTGTTCTCCGTGTTTCGCTAATGTTTATTTCCTCGCCCATTTTATCAAACCGAGTTCAAACGGATTAATAAGCAATTTATGTTTCGGTACTATTCGCACCGTAAATCCGAATTTGCCGGTATCCTCGCAAATAATCGAGCCTTCGTAAGTTACGATATTTTTCTCCTTTTCGTGCGAAACGGGCGACATTGAAACGAACTTGTTATTTTCCGAATTTTCAATTTCGTCGAATTTTCCGTAGTAGATTTGCACGTCAACGTCATCAACGCTTAAGCCGTTCAAATCGACTTTCGCCGTAACGCTCATTTCTTCGCCTACTTTCAATTCCTTTGCGGCGTAGGAAATATCGACGCAACGGATATTTTCCCAATTGTTAATTATATGCGCTCGCCACGCGGAAAATTCACGTCCGAGTTTCCAATCGTGCTTCATCAATTCTTTTCTGCGCACATACGCTTTGCGGTAAAATTTATCGAAATATTCTTTAACCATTCGGTGCGTGTTGAAAAAGGGTCCGAGTTTACGCATGGAGTTTTTCATCATTGCAATCCATTCGCGCGGCAGATTGTCGGAACCGCGATTGTAAAACGTCGGCACGATTTCCTTTTCGAGCACATCGTAAATTATATTCGCTTCTATTTCGTCCTGATAGTCGAGGTCTTGATATTCTTCGCCGTTGCCGATTTTCCAACCGACTTCCTTGTCGTACGCCTCGTCCCACCAGCCGTCGAGGACGCTGAAATTCAATCCGCCGTTTGCAATTACTTTCATTCCCGACGTTCCGCTCGCTTCCATCGGGCGACGCGGGTTATTGAGCCAAACGTCGCAACCTTCCACCATGTAGCGCGCGACGTTCATGTCGTAATTTTCAATAAATACAATACGTTTGCGCATATTGAAATCTTTCGCATAATGCAAAATATCCTGAATTAATTTTTTCCCCGCTTCATCGCGCGGGTGCGCTTTACCCGCTATAATCAATTGCACGGGGTAATCCGGATTGAACAAAATGGAGGCGAGCCGTTCGACGTTGCGGAAAATAAGCGTCCCGCGTTTGTATGTCGCAAATCGTCGCGCAAAACCGATTGTAAGCGCCGAAGGGTCGAGCACTTCGTTCGCCGCGTGAATTTCAGCTTTCGAGCCGCCGCGGTTAATTATTTGCTGACGCAAGCGTTTGCGCGCAAAAGCCACAAGGCGTTCGCGGCGTCTTTCGTGAGTTCGCCAAAGTTCTTCGTCGGGAATTTCATCCACGCGTTCCCACAATTCGGCGTCGTCCAAATCCGTATCAAAGCGTTCGCCGAGGTAGCGCAAAAGGAGTTCGTGCATTTCTCCCGAAAGGTGTGAATACATATGTACGCCGTTGGTTACGTAGTCTATCGGTATTTCGTTGAAAGGAATGTCTTTGAAGCCGTCCACCCACATTTTTTTCGAAACCTTGCCGTGCAGTTTGCTAACGCCGTTAACGAAACCCGCCGTGTTCATTGCCAAGTGCGCCATATTGAATTCGCGCGGCGCTTCGTTTTTGATTATCGTTCCCATTCGATAAAATTCTTCGCCCGAAATTCCGAGTTCTTCCCTGTAATATTTTCCGAAGTATTTTTCCATCATATCGTTCGGGAAAACGTCAATTCCCGCGGGCACGGGCGTGTGAGTGGTGAAAATATTGGAGAAAAATCCGATGTCGCGCGCTTCGGTAAACGAAAGTTTTTCGTTTTTTATCAGATGACGAATTCTTTCGAGCGCGAGGAAAGCCGAGTGTCCTTCGTTCATGTGACAGACAAGAGGTTTAATTCCCACGGCGTGCATTGCGCGAATTCCGCCGATACCGAGAACTATTTCCTGTTGAATGCGCGTTTCGTTATCTCCGCCGTAAAGCGATTTCGTAATGTCGCGGTCGGCGGGCGAATTTTCTTCCACGTTCGTATCGAGCAAATAAAGCGGAATGCGTCCCACGTCAATTTTCCAAATCTGAAACCAAACCGTTCTGCCCGGGAAATCAAGCGGAATTTTAATCGCTTTGCCGCTTTCGTTTCTTAAGAGTTCCATCGGTTGATTATAAAAATCGGTGTTTTCGTAACGTTCCTGTTGCCAACCGTCCGCGGTCAAATATTGCTGGAAATAGCCTTCGCGGTAGCACAATCCGACGCCCGCAAGCGGAATTCCCAAATCGCTGGCGGATTTCAAATGGTCGCCAGCAAGAATTCCCAAACCGCCCGAGTAAATTTGGAGACTTTCGGTTAAACCGAATTCAGCCGAAAAATAAACGATGTGCGGCTGGTCGTGAGTTTCGTAATTGCGTTGATACCAAGTCACTTCGTTCAAATAAACTTCGAGTTGGAGATAAACGCGGTTCATATGCGCTATGAAACCGTCGTCTTGCGAAACTTCATGCAAACGTTCCTGACTGATTTTCCCGAGCATTAAAACGGGATTGTGTTTTGTGGTTTCCCAGAGTTTTCTGTCCAATCTGCGAAAAAGTTCGAACGCGTCGGAGTTCCATGTCCAATACAAATTGTTTGCAATTTCGCGTAACGGTTCGAGGTTTTCGGGCAAGGAAGGTTTAACGTTGAATGCGCCGATTAAATTTATCATTTTTTTTATCTCCGAAATTCTTAAAATTGAATTCACATTTTATTGTATTATTAGGATAGTTGCAAATTTATAAACAACGCTAAAATAAAGAAAAATTTTTTCGCGGCGCGTTTCGATTATTCGTCGTGCGAATTTTCATTTGCGTGCGCAACAAACAGGGAATTGAAATGTTTTTATCCGCAATAATAATTCTAATTTATTCTTATTTGCTCGGTTCGTTTCCAACCGCTTACGTTTTATTGAAAAGAAAAGGCTTGAACATCACGGAAGAAGGTTCGGGCAATGTCGGCGCGCTTAATGCAAGTCGCGTCGGTTCGAAAGCCACGGGAATGGCGGTTTTCGTAATTGACGCGCTCAAAGGTTTCGCCGCCGTGCAAATCACAATTTTGATTTTCGGGAATTCCTTCCTTTTCGCGTCGCTTGCGCTTCTCGGAGCGGTTACGGGACATTGTTTTTCGATTTGGTTGAAATTCAAAGGCGGCAGAGGTTTGGCAACCGCTTTCGGCGGCGCGCTTCCCGTTGCCGCGCAAGTTCCGCTCTTGTGGGTTATTCTCTGGTTAATCGCGTTCGCATATAAAAAGAACGTGCATTTCTCCAACGCTTCGGCGACTTTTCTTTTGATTTTGCTTGTGATTTTTTCGGGGAAAACCATTGCGAAATATTCGGTGCTGAAACCCGAAACCGCGTCGCAGTTTACAATTATCGTTTCTTTGATTTTGTTTGTAATTTTGATAAAACATTACAAGCCGATTAAGGAATATTTTACCGCGCAAAAAAATATCGGGAGATTTCATGAATAAAGTTAAAACGGTGGTTTATTCCACATTGATAACGCTTTTGCTTGTTTCCGTCGGGTTCGGCTATATTTATTTTAGGTACATCAATCCGATTGAAGAACAAAAGGGCGAAATCGTTTCCGAACGAAAAACGAAAGTCGATACGATTTACATCAAGGAAAAACGAAACGAAGAAATTCGTCGCACGCGAAATACGATAATTACCGAAACGGTGAAAAAAATAAGTCCCGCCGTTGTGGGAATTAACGTCACGAAGTTAAAAAAATATCGCGACCCGTTTACAGCCGATCCGCTTTTCAGATATTTTTTCGGCGACCGCGTTTACACGCAAGAAGTTAAAGCGCTCGGCTCGGGCGTAATTATTTCGGCGGACGGCTACATCGTTACGAACGACCACGTCGCGGGCGATGCGAACGAAGTGATTATAACGATGACCGACGGTTCAAGACATCCCGCAAAAATCATCGGAACGGACAAAGCGACGGACATTTGTTTGCTGAAAATCGAAGGGAAAAATTTTCCGCACGTAAAATTCGGCAACTCCGATAAAATTCTTATCGGCGAATGGGTGATAGCCTTGGGTAATCCTTTCGGACTTTTCGAAATCAACGACAAACCTACGGTTACCGTGGGAGTGGTAAGCGCTACGGGAATGAACCTCAATTCTGTAAACGGACGCTACTACATTAATATGATTCAAACCGACGCCGCAATAAATACAGGTAACAGCGGCGGTCCGCTTGTCAATAGTCTCGGCGAACTTATCGGCATCAACACGTTGATTTTCACGCCCGGCGGTTCTCCCGGAAATATCGGCGTGGGTTTTGCAATTCCGATTAACAAAGTGAAAAAAATAATCGGACAACTGAAAGAAAAAGGATTTATTGATCGCCATTTTTGGACGGGTTTGAAAATTCAAAATCTTGACGAAAGAATAGCGCGCTATTTCAATTTACAATCGACCAAAGGCGTGATTATTACCGACATTGCGCCCGGTTCTCCCGCCGAAAAAGCGGGACTAATCGTGAGCGACATAATTATCGGTATCGACGGATTTATGGTTACCGACGATGAATCGATAATAAGCATTTTAAATCAATACACGACAGGCGACGTAATTCGCATTAAAGTAATTCGCGACGGCAAAGAGAAAACTCTTAAAATGAAATTGGAGCCGCGAAGAAGATGATAGAACGTTACACGCTCCCCGAAATGGGGAAGATTTTCGAAGATGAATTTAAGTTTTCAACTTGGTTGAAAATAGAACTGCTCGCCGTCGAAGCGCGCGTGAAACTCGGCGAAGTGCCGGCGGAAGATTACGAAACAATCAAGCGAAAAGCGGCGTTCGACATTGCGCGCATATTGCAAATAGAGGAAGAAACGCGGCACGACGTAATCGCCTTTCTTACGAACGTTGCGGAAAACGTCGGATATGAGGCGCGCCACATTCATTACGGAATGACCTCGTCCGATATTCTCGATACGACGCTTTCGTATCAAATGAAAACCGCGGGTGAACTTTTGCTCGGACGCCTTGAAAAATTCCGCGAAGTTCTGCGTAAGCGCGCTCTCGAACACAAATACACGGTAATGGTCGGAAGAAGCCACGGAATACACGCGGAGCCTACGACGATGGGCTTGAAATTCGCGCTTTGGTTCGAAGAAACGAAAAGAAACGAAGAGCGTTTGCGCGCGGCAATCGACGCGATTGCGGTCGGACAAATTTCGGGCGCGGTGGGAACGTTCGAACATCTTTCGCCGAAAGTGGAAGAATACGTTTGTGAAAAACTCGGTTTGAAACCCGCCCCCGTTTCCACGCAAATTATTCAACGCGACCGTCACGCGCAGTTTTTAACGACGCTTGCGGTAATCGGCGCGTCGCTTGAAAAAATCGCCGTGGAAATTCGCCATTTGCAACGCACCGAAGTTTTGGAAGCGGAAGAGTATTTTTCGAAAGGACAAAAAGGCTCGTCCGCGATGCCGCACAAACGCAATCCGATTATCAGCGAACGCATTACGGGGCTTGCGCGCATTCTTCGCGGAAATTCCGTTGCCGCGCTTGAAAACGTTGCGCTTTGGCACGAACGCGACATTTCGCATTCTTCGGTCGAACGCGTCATCGTGCCGGACAGTTGTATCGCGCTCGATTATACGCTTCATCTGATTACGAACTTGATTGAAAACCTTATTGTTTATCCCGAAAATATGAAACGAAATTTGGATTTAACGCGCGGACTTGTTTTTTCACAAACGGTTTTGCTTAAACTCGTAAACAAAGGCGCGACGCGCGAAGAAGCCTACAAAATCGTGCAAACAAGCGCAATGGAGGTTTGGCGCGATAAATCGAAAAACTTGAAAGACGAACTTTTGACATCGGAAGAAATAAAGAAATATTTGAGCGAAAAGGAAATCGAAGAAATTTTCGACACCGAAAAGATGTTGAAAAACGTAGATTACATTTTCGCGCGTTCTGTCGAAAAATAGAAAAAATGAAACAAGATTTTGGGGAGAACCGCCATGAATATTTCGGGCAACGAACTCGACTACGCAATCGAACTGATAAAAAATTCGAAACATACTACGGTTTTTACCGGAGCGGGAATTTCCGTGGAAAGCGGAATTCCGCCTTTCAGAGGGAAAGACGGTTTGTGGAGCAAATACGACCCGACTATTCTCGATATTTCCTTTTTCTATTCGCACCCCGAAAAATCGTGGCGGGTAATTCGTGAAATCTTTTACGACTTTTTCGGCAAGGCTCAACCGAACGCGGCGCACAAAGCGATCGCCGAAATGGAAAAGCGCGGACTTGTGCAAACTGTGATAACGCAAAATATCGACGGACTACATCAAGAGGCTGGTAGCCGCGCGGTTTACGAATTTCACGGAACGTCCCGGACGCTTGTTTGCACCGAATGCGGGAAAAAGTTTCTCGCGGAAGAAATCAATCTCGAAACGCTTCCGCCGAAATGCGACGAATGCGGCGGATTAATTAAACCCGATTTTATTTTCTTCGGCGAACCGATACCCGAACCCGCGGGCTCTCTTTCCTTTGCCGAAGCGGAAAAAGCGGATTTGTTTATCGTCGTGGGAACAAGCGGCGAAATTATGCCCGCCTCTCTTATTCCGATTGAAGCGGAGCGCAACGGCGCGAAAATTATCGAAATCAACAAAGCGAAATCCAATTTTACCGAAGAGGAACTTCCCGACGTTTTCTTGCAAGGGAAAGCGACCGAAGT
>CAYZMW010000149.1:0-13400 GCA_964479645.1 uncultured Melioribacter sp.
AATCCCCTTTGAAATTCTTGAATATACGGAATCGGCGGGAATATTCGCGGGACCGTCCTTGGCGTAAACCGCCCCGTCAACCGAAATCAAATCGAGTTCGTTCAAAACGCGGTTAACGCGATTATCATACTGCAAATACGGCGCGCGAAAAACCTTAGGTTCGTAATCGAATTTTTCTTTTGCGAAAAATTGAAATTCCTTTATTTCGCAATTTATAATTTCATCGTTTTTAATTTCGGGCAAGTGCAAATGATTGACAGTGTGATTTCCGAGTTCATGACCTTCTTCGAGCAAACGTTTTGTCAATTCGGGGAACTTAAACATATGTTTCCCCATATTGAAAAAAGTCGCTTTAACGTTTTCCTTTGCGAGGTAATCCAAGAATTTTTCGGTAAGTTCCGGATACGGACCGTCGTCGAAAGTAAACGCCACCACTTTTTCGTCCGTTATCACCGCACGGACGGGATACGACTGCGAATACGCGAAATTGTTTACACTTGCGATAAAAAACAGAACGACCGCTAAAAATTTCATTTTATAATTCCGCTTCAAGAACATCGCCCCTTCTTGCGTTCAAATCGCGCTCTATTTTATACATGAATTCGTCGTCCAATTTGTAAAAATACATCATTGAGCCGGCGATAAAACTACCGATAG
The DNA here is from genome assembly GCA_964479645.1 of uncultured Melioribacter sp. Lineage (GTDB taxonomy): Bacteria > Bacteroidota > Ignavibacteria > Ignavibacteriales > Melioribacteraceae > WGAL01. The sequence continues at coordinate 658 of CAYZMW010000149.1, forward strand.
CGGGAATAAGGCTCATCATCAGAACGATGCCGTAAACCGATTCGGCGGATTGTACGACGTTCGCCTTGAATCCGAATATCGCCAAAAGCCAGCCGGCAAGCGCCCCGCCGATAGTCCACCCGAATTTCTGCGCCATCGTCGAAGCGGACATAACAAGCCCGGTAGCGCGGCGTCCGTTTCTCCATTCGGAATAATCGGCGCAATCGGTGTACATTGCAAAAACAATCGGCGCGGTCGGGCCCGCCGCAAAACTTCCGAGTATTTGAAAAACATACATGAGCATAATGTCGTCTTTGTCCAAAAAGAAAAACGCGGCGGAAAAAAGCGTGGAAAAAAACATTGCGCCCATAAAAACTTTTTTCTTTCCGAATTTTTTAGAAAGCCATTCCGTCATCATAATCGCCACGATTGTAACAATCGTACCGGCAAGCATAAAGCCCGTAGCGGCGAGTTCATCGCCGACAAAATATTTGAAATAATAAATTATTGCGCCGTTACGAATTGAAATATACGAGAGCGAAAAAATCCCGATAAAGAACAAAATAACCCACGGAACATTCGTCAACAAATCTTTTACGTCGTTTTTCAAATTCGTCTTTTGTTCTTTAGGCGGACGAACGCGCTCTTTTGTAGATGCGAACGTAATCAGAAACATTATCACCGCCGCCACGGCGAAAACCGTCATTGTCCACTGGAAACCTTTCGCTTCGTTGACAATCTCCACACTCAACGGAAACGCCGCAATGTTCACGTCGAAATATTTTTGCGGGTCGAGTTCGTATTTTCCGAAGCCTTTCCGCAAATATAAAATGTCCGTTGTCGTATCGATTTCACTTGCGTATTCGGGACGATAAACGTTAACCACGATTTTTTCCGTAAGCGAGTCGGATTTATTTCCCCCCGCGCTAATAATCAATTTCGACGTTCCCACGCCTTCTTCCGCAAGCACAATGCGGTGATTTTCGACGCTTGCGGAAATCACGTCGGTATTATCCCCGCCGAAAGAATTGACAAGCGGAAGCGTCAAGCCTTGGACGAGAAACGCTCCGAGAAAAGCGAAGATGAATCGGTACTGGGAAAAACTGGTACGTTCGAGCGGGTCGGAAGAAACAACGCCCATTAACGCCGAATACGGAATGTTAATGGCGGTGTAAACCATCATCATCAAACCGTAAGTGACGTAGGCGTAAATGATTTTCCCTTGTAACGAAAGGTCGGGAGTTGTAAAAGTCAAAACGCCGATAATCCCGAAAGGCACGGACATCCAAAGCAAATAAGGACGGAATTTTCCCCAGCGCGTTTCGGTTCGGTCGGCGATAATTCCCATTATCGGGTCGTTTACGGAATCCCAAATGCGCGTAACGAGGAACATTGTCCCCGCAACGGCGGCGGGAATTCCGAAAACGTCCGTGTAAAAATAGAGCAAAAAAAGCATGAAAGTTTGAAAAAACAAATTGGAAGCCGTATCGCCCAAACCGAAGCCGATTTTTTCAAATACGGATATTTTTTCCTTCTCTTTACCTTCTTCTTTTCGCTTGATTTCGGGATTTTCGTTTTTCGTCATATTCAGCCCAATATTATTTTAACCTTGTTTTTCAATTCCATTTTTTCGACGGGAATTTCATTACTTTCGAGAATTTCGCCGTTAAGCGATATTTCCGCCACGCCTTTCGATACTCCATTCGGGTTTTCAACGGTGATTTCCAATTCTTTCCCTCTGAATTTTCTTTTTACCGTGAAACCTTTCCAATCTTTCGGAATGCACGGGTCGATTTTCAAACCGTGATAATCGGGACGTATCCCGAGAATGTATTGAGAAACCGCGTAAAAATTCCATGCCGCCGTTCCGGTTAACCACGAATTTTTCGCTTCGCCGGGCTTTGCGGCGTCTTTACCCGCAATCATTTGCGAATAAACGTACGGCTCCGTTTTATGCAAATCGCTGATTTCTTCAATATAAGCGGGTGCGATTTTTTTATAATATTCGAACGCTTTATCGCCGTTTCCGAGATGCGTTTCGGCAATCATCACCCACGGGTTATTATGGCAGAATATTCCGGCGTTTTCTTTATACCCGGGCGGATAAGTGGAAATTTCACCGAGATTAATGTAATACTTCGTAAATGCAGGATTATTGAGAACTATACCGTAATCCGTATTTAAATATTTATCCACGGAAGCGAGCGCTTTTTCCGCTCTTCCGTCCTCCAATCCGATTCCCGCCATAACGCCGAAGCCTTGCGGTTCGATAAAAATTTTGCCCTCTTCGTTTTCGCCGCTCCCGACTTTTTTTCCGAAATAATCGTAAGCGCGCAAAAACCATTCGCCGTCCCAGCCGTATTTATCAACGGCGACGCGCATTTCCGCAACATGTTTACGGGCTCTCTCCGCTTCTTCGGTCTTACCGAGAACGTCGCACAAACGCGCGTATTCCCCGCCGTACAGAATAAACATCGCGGCGATAAAAACGGATTCCGCCGCGCCGCCCGATTTGTTTTCCGTCGTTTGGAAAGATTCGTCGGGATTAACCGAAAAGCAATTCAAATTCAAACAATCGTTCCAGTCCGCTCTGCCTATAAGCGGTAAGCCGTGCGGTCCCAAATTATTCAGCGTGTAATCGAATGAACGCGTCAAATGTTCGAACAAAGAAGTCGCCTTATTTTCGTCGTTTTCAAAAGGCACGCTTTCGTCAAGAATTGAAAAATCCCCCGTTTCCCTTACGTATGTCGTAACTGATAAAATCAGCCACAACGGGTCGTCATTGAAATTACCGCCGATATCGTCATTCCCTTTTTTCGTCAGCGGTTGATATTGATGATACGCTCCGCCGTCTTCGAGTTGCGTCGCCGCCAAATCCAGAATTCGTTCGCGCGCTTTTTCCGGTATTTGATGAACAAAGCCTATTATATCCTGATTGGAATCGCGAAACCCCATTCCCCTACCTATGCCGCTTTCGAAATACGAGGCGCTTCGCGACAAATTAAACGTAACCATACATTGATATTGATTCCAAATATTTACCGTGCGGTCGAATTTTTCATCGCCGCTTGCAACGGTAAAAACGGAAAGCAAATCGTCCCAATATTTTTTCAATTCGTCAAACGCTTTATCGACTTTTTCGTTCGTATCGAATTTTTCTATCATCCGCAAGGCGCGGGTTTTATTAATTACGTTTTTACTTACCCATTTTTCGTTTTCGGGATTTTCCGCGTATCCGAGCATAAAAACGAAATCCGCACTTTCGTCAACTTCAAGCGTAACCTCAATTTTATGCGAAGCCACAGGCGACCAACCGTGCGCTACCGAATTGCGCGATTTATTTTCAAAAACAGCGTCGGGTTTATGCAAACCGTTGTAAATGCCGAGAAAACTTTCGCGATCGGTGTCGAAGCCGCTTACGGGAACATTAACGGAAAAGAAAGCGTAATGATTTCTTCTTTCTCTGTATTCGGTTTTATGATAAATAACGGAATTTTCTATTTCCACTTCGCCGGTTGAAAAATTTCGTTGAAAATTGGTCATATCGTCAAGTGCGTTCCAAAGATTCCATTCCACGAAAGAAAAAAGCGAAAAATTTTTTCTGCGATTCGATTTGTTGCGAAATTTTATTCTGTGTATCTCTCCGTCCGTTCGAAGAGGCACAAAGGATAAAACTTCGGCGTGTAATCCGTTTTTCGCCGATGATATTTTCGTATAGTTCAAACCGTGTCTGCATTCGTAAAAATCAAGCGGAGTTTGAGTAGGTTGCCAACCGGGATTCCATACGACGCCGTTATCGTTTACGAAAAAATATTTACCGTTCGAATCGAGAGGAATATTGTTATAACGATAACGTGTAATTCTTCGCAGTTTAGCATCGCGATAAAAACTGTATCCGCCCATCGTGTTTGAAATAAGCGCAAAAAAATTTTCATTTCCGAGGTAGTTAATCCACGGATAAGGAGTTCGAGGCGTAGTAATTACATATTCTTTATTCTTGTCGTCAAAAAAACCGAATTTCATCGAGAAATAGCCTTCGTCTTATTAATAAAAACAGGGGACTTGCGTCCCCTGCCTAAGGAAATCACTATGAGGAGTTTATTTAAGAAGCATCATTTTCTTTGTCGAAGTGAATTTACCTGCGGAAAGCGTATAAACATAGACGCCCGAAGGTAAATTGTCGGCGTTAAACTGCACGTTGTACGCGCCGGCGTCTTTAACTTCGTTTACCAAAGTTGCAACTTCTTGTCCGAGAATATTGTAAACTTTAAGTGTCACAAGTGATTTTTCGGGCAAGTTGAAGTTAATAATAGTGGTCGGGTTAAACGGGTTGGGATAATTTTGGCCGAGTTCGAAACGAGAAGGAATTCCCGCCGTTTCGTCAAGTTCAACGTCGGTAACCCACTCTTCCCATTCCGCTTTTTTATCGGGGAACCAGTTCAGGTCGCCAATCGGGAAACCGCCCGTGCCACCTGTGTAAATCGGTTCGTTCGTTCCGTAGGAAAAATCTTCAACCGTGCTTATGGGCCAATAAACGGTGAAAACGCTACCGTCGGGATAATATCCCCAATTGTTCGTGCCGTTGCTTGTGCCGTCGCGTTGGTCGCACATGTAAGTAACCATATCGTCTGTAACGACGTGTCCGTCGCTGTATGTCGGGAAGTTCGTAAACGTAGGTCCGTAATTGACATTGTTCTCTTCTATCAAACCGGGCCACGTTGCATCGTCGTCGAACATCGCTTGCGAGCGGGAATTCAAGAAAGGTTCGGACATAACGGTATCCCTTGAGTCCCAATAATTTTGAACTTTCGAATCGTAATACCAAGCGTTGTTGGTCAAAATTACGTTTCTGTCCGCTTCCTCAATTCCGATCGAGTCAACGCCGATTGTATCTATTCCGAAAATACCGAATACCAAGCCGTCCGGGTCTTGATTTGCCGCGTCCGCTTCGGTTTCGCCGAAAGAATGTCCGTTATAAATCAAGTTGTTCGTAAACCAAGCGTTCGTTTGCCAGTGCCATTGGAAAACAAATTTAACGGTGTTAACAATCGTATTATGATCAACTTTTACGTAATCGGCAATTTCGAATCTGTTCAAATCCAAGAAGAAACTGTTGGAATTAACGAACGTATTGTTAACCATCACCACCGTATCCACATGCGTGGATTGGAACATTCTCAAACCGCGACCGTTGTACTTTCCGCCGTTTTTATGATTGAGATTTCTGAAATAACAATTCGTAATCCATGCGCTGTTATACGAAACTTTGAAGAAATGTATCGTAACGAAGTGAAAAGAATCGAAAACGCAATTATCCGCCACGAAGGTCGTGCTATCCGCAATAAAACGCACCAATTCGCCCGTTAGCAAATCGGTCGGAGTAGAGCCTTTGAAGTAAATGTTCTTGAACTCCACATCGTTGTTTGATTTGAAATATTGCCAAAAGCCGCTTCCGTCGGGTTTAAATCCGCCTGCTACAACAGCGGGAGGCGTATTGGCGGGACCCGGTTCGCCGTAAAGACGTAAAGTGTAACCGTCAACAACAATGAGACCGCTTAACAGATAATATTGGCCTCTTTGAAGTTTGTAAACACGTCCTTCGGGAATTCCTCCGTCCGCCATGTCGTCAGCGATAAATTGATTTAATGAACCTGTAATATCGCCGTTATTGTTAACATAATCATAAGGTACCATAACGGTATCTTGGTCGTCGGGAATTTGTGCATAAAGCATACCGCTGAAAACAAACATCGCGGCAATAATGCTTAGTAGTTTTTTGGGAATCATGATTCCTCCTTTTTAATTAAAGTGTGCTTCCCCATACGGGTCGATTTAATTAATTATTGAATTAAAGTTGATATCTCAATCCTAAGTCAACGGTGTAACCGTAATGCTGTTCGCTTGTCGGGAATTTCGGTCCCGCAACTATCGCGCGGTCGAAAGTGCCCGTGATATTGTTGAAATTCATGTAAACTTTCATTCCTTCAATCGGGAGTTTTTGTGTCATTACGAAATCCCAACGCAAATAATCTTCTATGAAACCTTCGAGTTCGGGATAAAAATTGTTCCGTTTGAAAATATCCGATTGGTAAATCATCGAAATACGAGCCGAAAAGCCTTTGAAATCGTAACCGAGAGAGACGTTCACAATGTCGTTCGGTTGATTAACCAAACGGTTTACGTAAAACGTATCGATATTTGTTTGTGTGAAGGGCGGAATGTGCGTCGGGTCGAAATGCGATTCGATGAAAGTTTTGGGATATTTCGCTTCCGAAAAAATATGCGTATAGTTGACGCTTAAAACAAATCCGCTTAAAAATCCGGGCAAATACCAAAAATGCGTCTGCCACTCCGTTTCGATGCCCCACAAATCGACCGTGTAACTATTGTTAACGAAAGTGGCGTACGGTGTTCCGACCGTGTAATCGGGCAAACCGAGTTCCGCGGCGTCGATTATTGCGCGTTTGCCCGTGTAGAAAATCAAATCGTCGATTTTCTTCCAGAAACCGCCGATTGAAAACAAGCCGATATAATTTTCAAAAACCGAAACGTTCAAATCGAAATTGCGCGAAGTTGCGGGTTTCAAGAACGGATTTCCCATACTGACATAATTTTGTGAAATGTTGTACTTCGGAGTCATTTGCGCATAACTTGGACGCGTCAAGGTGTTCGTGTAAGCGAATTTTATGTACAACCATTCCCAAGGTCTGTATTGGATGTGAAGATTAGGTAACCAATATTCGTTTTGGCGCGTCATCGTGGTATCGTGATAATAATATTTTTCCTGAGCCAGAAATACGGTTGCATCGCCTCTGTTAGCCGTGTACGAAGTGAAATTTCTTTCGTAGCGCACACCGGGAATAATCGTCAGTTTTTTGCCTATTTCGAATTTTGCGGCGAAATATCCGGCGGAATAATCTTCATAGCCCGAATAATCGTCTTTTAACGATTGCGGATAATCGTGCCACATATGTCCCGTATTGTTCAATACGTCGTAAACGTCGTGCAAAAGCGGAATATTCAATCCGAGCGTCATGTCGTAATCGCCGCCGAGAAAATCATCCACGCTGTAATTATCGTCTATGAACGGAGCAATCGGCACGAGCAAATCGCCGTAATTCCAATATTCTTGCATCCAGGGAAATTCGTCGAGCAACAAATCTCTTTCTTCTTGTCTTCCGCCCCAATTCATCGGCATGAAATCGGTGTTCGTATCGAACAATCTGTTTTTATGACGATACTTTCCGCCCAATTTCAATTCCGCTCCGACGTCATGCGTAATCGGGAGTTCATACGTAAAATTAGCCGCCACGGTTGTTTCCGTCTCTTTGTTATAACTTGTCACCATGTTAATACGTTGCATGTAAGTATTCGACAAATTATTCCGTGCCGTTAACGGCGCTAATCGCGGGTCGCCGTACGGATCGATATTGTCGTAAGCGCTTCCTTCGTCAAAAGAATTTTGCAAATTAAAAGGCGTTTCGTTTTCCGTGAAAGAATTAGCCACCAATGCGTTAATTTTAAGCCCTTTCAAATCGTAATTAAATTCCAAAGAATTCATCAAAATCGACAACGAATTTTCAATTTCCGCCGAGCCGAAAGTATGCACATTATTATTGGCGTCGTGTTTTTCTATATGTTTGTTAATATCGTTATCAACCATACTTCCGAAATTGTAAAAGACGATATTCCCTTTATCCAAATTGTAATCGAACACGAGAGTTGCGCCGTAACGTTGTTTCGCTCTTGAAATATCTTCCAAATCCAAGGTTGTAAACGCCACTTTTTTCAACAAGGCGTCTTCCATAACGTAATTAGCGCCGAACTCATGAGAACTTCTGTCACGACGTTCCACGTCGATTTGAGCGAAAATTCCGAGAGAATTGTTAAAAAACCGATTGCTTACGCCCGCCATTACTTTGTAATTTTCGAACGTATTGGCTATTTGATTATATCCGCCCTGCGCAAGCGCGTCCACCTTAAAACCTTCCGGCGCTTTTTTGATTTTAAAATTCACCGAACCGCCGAGTACGTCCGCGTCTTGGTCGGCTGTTACCGCTTTGGACACCTCAATTCCTTCGAGCATATAAGGCGAAATCATGCTCAAATCGCTACTTCTGTCGCCCGCGCCCGAAGCCGCCATTTTCACGCCGTTAATATTAATGGCGTTGTATTGCGGCGAAAGTCCGCGAATTACGACTTTCGTTCCTTCGCCGCCGCTTCTCAAAACCGAAACGCCGGGCAGTCTCCCTATCGATTCCGCCGCGTTCGCGTCGGGAAGTTCGCGAATTTTATCGGCGGAAACCACATTTACAATCGACGTATTATTAAGTTGTTCGTTGATAGCCTGCAATTGACCTTGCGCCTGAGCGGTTACGACGACTTCTTCGGCTTCAACGTCGCCGAATTTCAACTTGACGTTCAACTCTACGGTTTTATTCGCGACAATTTTTATCTTCTCCGATTTCGGTCGGTAGCCCACATATGAAACTTTTATTGTTTGTTCACCCGCGGGAATGTTGGTTATCAAGAAATTTCCGTTAACGTCGGTTGCCGCTCCGATTGTAGTTCCTTCAACGATTACGTTGGCAAAAGGTAAAGGTTCGTCGTTTTCAGCCGCCGTAACTCTCCCTTTTAGTGTTCCCGTTTTCGTTTGAGCGAATAAAGCGGAAAAAGTAAAAATAAAAATGAGAAATAATCGTTCGAGTTTTTTCATGTTCAACTCCTTAAATATTACGTATATATAAAAAGAAATATTTTTTCGGCATGAAAACGACCGGTCCCCGTTTCGGCATGGCTTCGCCACGTAAGTCACATGGCGGTGATTTTTTTGTAAAATTCATGGATTACATCAATAAATTTTGCGCACAAAATATTGTCGAAAAGCCTATTACTCAAGTAAATAACCGTTTTAACATGTTTTTAACGTTGTTTTAACAAAGAAACATAACTTTAATTATCGCATTATTTCGCCCTTGTTTTAACGAAAAGGACAAAATGGCTGTCATTCGCCGATTTTACATCCTTTGTGAAAAAATCGGGTTCTTTTATAGCGGGTGGGAGGAAAATTCAGATGGAAATAGGAAAAGGCGCGAATAAATTCGTATCGCGCCCCGAGAATTTTCTTACGTAGGAATCGTTATTTTTTCTTCGCAATTTTAGCCCAAGTGTCGCGCAAAGTTACCGTGCGGTTGAAAACAAGTTTTTCGTCGGTTGTGTATTTTGTGTCAACGCTAAAATAACCTTTGCGCTCAAACTGAAATCTATTGCCCGGCTTCGCATCTTTCAAAAACGGTTCGAGTTTGGCGTTTTCAACAATTTGCAACGAATCGGGATTTAAGAATTCCTTGAAATCTTTCTCTTTGTCGCCGTCGGGATTTTCCGCATTGAACAATCTGTCGTAAAGTCTTACTTCCGCTTCGATTGCATGCGGAACGGAAACCCAGTGAATCGTGCCTTTGACTTTCTTCGTGCTTTTCCCGCTTCCGCTTCGAGTCTCTGGGTCGTAAGTGCAACGCAATTCAATTACTTCGTCGTTTTCGTCTTTTATCACTTCTTCGCATTTAATAATGTAAGCGTAACGCAAACGAACTTCCCTTCCGGGCGCAAGACGATGAAATTTTTTGTGCGGCACTTCTTGGAAATCGTCGCGCTCAATCCAAAGTTCACGAGTAAACGGCACTTGGCGCGTTCCCATCGTTTCGTCTTCGGGATTGTTAATCGCCGTCATCATTTCGGTTTCGCCTTCCGGGAAATTCGTAATTACGATTTTCAGCGGATTAAGAACGCCCATCACGCGTTGAGCGCGTTTGTTTAAATCGTCGCGAATGCTGTGTTCGAGAAGCGCGACGTCCACAACGGAATCGCGCTTTGCCGCGCCGGTAAGTTCGACGAAATTCCTAATCGCTTCGGGCGTGTAACCGCGGCGACGCATTCCCGAAAGCGTCGGCATGCGCGGGTCGTCCCAACCGTCCACAATTCCGTCTTCCACAAGTTGCAAAAGTTTGCGCTTGCTCATCACGGTGTAAGTTAAGTTAAGTCGAGCGAACTCAATTTGTTGCGGATGATGAATTTCGAGTTCGTCCAAAAACCAATCGTAAAGCGGACGATGATTTTCAAATTCGAGCGTGCAAATCGAATGCGTAATTCCTTCGATTGAATCGGATTGTCCGTGCGCCCAATCGTACATCGGATAAATGCACCATTTATCGCCGGTTCTGTGATGATGAGCGTGGCGAATGCGGTACATAATCGGGTCGCGCAAATTCATATTTGGCGAACTCATATCGATTTTTGCGCGCAAAACGTGTTCGCCGTCCTTGAATTCGCCGTTTTTCATTCGTTCGAACAAATCGAGATTTTCTTCCACCGAGCGATTTCGGTAAGGACTTTCAACGCCCGGACGCGTGGGCGTGCCGCGCATTTCCTTAATTTCTTCCATTGTGGAAGAATCTACGTAAGCCTTCCCTTTCTTAATTAACTTAACGGCGTATTCGTAAAGCGTATCGAAATAATCGGACGCAAAATAAAGTCTGTCGCCCCAATCGAAACCGAGCCAACGAATATCTTCCATAATCGAATCGACGTATTCTTGGTCTTCTTTCGTCGGATTGGTGTCGTCGAAACGCAAGTTGCACAAACCGCCGTATTCTTCCGCGAGTCCGAAATTCAAGCAAATCGATTTCGCATGTCCGATGTGCAAATAGCCGTTCGGTTCGGGGGGAAACCGCGTGTGAACTTTCGTAAATCTTCCGCTTTTGAGATGTTCGTCTATTATTTCCTTGATAAAATTCGATTGCGTTTTCTTTTCTTCCATTTCTTTTCTTCGTTATTTATTAAAATTATGAATTGCTTAAAGATTCTTTTATTGCGGGAATTTTTTCAAGCGCGGTTTTAATTCGCTCAATCACTTCGTCTTTTCCCAAAATGTAAACCAAATCGAATACGCCGGGACCAATGCCGACGCCCGAAACCGCAAGGCGAAGCGGGTGGATTATACGCCCTTTCCCGATTTCACGCTCTTCGGCAATTTCAGCAAGCGCGTGTTCGTAATCTTCTTTCGTCGGATTTTCAAGCGGTTCGATTTTTCGAACAAATTCATTCAGAAGTTCGGCGGAATCGTCTTTCCAGCGCTTCTTAACCACGTTCGGGTCGTAATCCGTCGGACGTTCGTAAAAATACGGACAATTTTCGATGAACTCACGCACAAACGAAACGCGCTCTTTCATCGCTTCAATTACTCCGAGCAAATATTCGTCGGAAAGTTCCGCATCCGCATATTTCGATTTTTTCAGTTCGTCGCGCAACATTGCGAGCAATTCGTCGTTCGATTTTTTCCGCAAATGCTCCGCGTTCAGCCAATTCAATTTTTCGATATTGAAAATCGCGCCCGATTTGTGAACGCGTTCGAGCGAGAATTCGTTTACAAGTTCTTCGAGCGTGAAAATCTCACGATTATCGCTTGTGCTCCAGCCGAGCAAAGCGACAAAATTAATTAACGCTTCTTTCAAATAACCTTTCGCGCGATAATCTTCCACGGCGACGTCGCCTTGACGTTTGCTCAACTTGCTTCTGTCGGGATTTAACAAAAGAGGCAGATGAGCGAATTTCGGCAGACGCCAGCCGAGATATTCGTAAAGCAAAACGTGTTTCGGCGTGGAAGAAAGCCATTCTTCCCCGCGAATTACGTGCGTAATTCCCATTAAATAATCGTCCACGACATTCGCGAGGTGATAAGTCGGATAGCCGTCGCTTTTGATTAAAATTTGGTCGTCGATTGTTTCGCGGTCGAACTCCACGCGTCCGCGCACAATGTCGTCGAAAGCGATTTTTTCGCCAGGTTGCACGTTCAAACGAATTACGTAAGACTTGCCTTCCGCGAGATTTCTTTCAATTTCTTCCTTGGAAAGATACAAGCAGTGTTTATCGTATTTCGCTTGCGGAAGTTTAAGTCGCTGTTGCTCTTCGCGAAGTTTCTGCAATCTTTCCGGCGTGCAAAAACAGCGATAGGCTTTCCCTTCCGCCATAAGTTGGTCGGCGTACTTGCGGTAAATCTCCAAGCGTTCGGATTGCACGTAAGGACCGCGTCCGCCGTCTTTGTCGGGGCCTTCGTCGTAATCCAAGCCCGCCCATTTCAGCGTTTCAATCAAATTTTCCACCGCCCCTTCCACAAAACGATTGCGGTCCGTATCCTCAATACGTAAAATGAATTTTCCGTTATTTTTTTTCGCAAACAAATAATTGTAAAGCGCCGTTCTCAATCCTCCGACGTGCAAATAGCCAGTCGGACTTGGCGCAAATCGTACGCGTACTTCGTCCAAAATTTTCCTCCGAAATTAATAAAATTGAAAAAGTAAATATAATGAAGTAGAGATTAAGAGATAAAGAAAAGCGACACGATTTGACTAATGATTACAATTATTGCAGGTATCTTGATAGAACACTGACGACACGGAGTTCTTTTAATTATGAATTATGAATGTTGCCCCGCTGGAGCGGGATTGAAAAAATGATGAATAGATTGAATGGATGAATGAATGATTGGTTGATTGAGTGAATAAGGGTTAGGATTACACTACACGTCCTTGCGAGGACGCGCCGACGTATGTCGGCAAGGACGAAGTAATCTACCGTGCCGTGCGCTGTTTTTTCTTTTGCTGAAAAACAGATAGATTGCTTCACCCCGCCTTCGGCGGTGTTCGCAATGACTTGAATTTTTCTGTCGTTGCGAGGAGACCTCCCGCAGAAGGCGGGAGGACGACGAA